>NZ_DATMTE010000751.1:0-2549 GCF_035564935.1 Chitinophaga sp.
CCGCAGCCTACACCGGAAAATTTCCCCAGCCCCATCAGGAACAGAGAAAAGATTAACCCGGTAAAAGCAGGAAGCTTTTTCCCTGAATTTTTTATTGAAGAAGCGCGTGTGATCAATGCGGGGCCGCTGCTTGGCAATGCCCGTCAGGGGGCATCATTGCACAGTCTTACGCTGCAGCCACTGGTAGTTGTTTTTTATTCCTGGCATTGGAATGATTATGCTGATCGGCTGGTAGAGCGGCTGAAGAAAAGTCATGCAGCTATTACCGCAGCGGGAGCCCATTTGCTGGTATTGTCCAGTGAAGATAAGAAGCACTTCACGTCGGTGCATCCCGGTGCGCTGCCTTTTGATGTGGTACATGACGCGCAGCACCGCATAGCCAGGAAGACAGGCATTTACAGGGAATCAGACCCGATCTGGGGCCGTGTTTCCGGTGTTAATGCAGACGTACCTGTACCGGCCGCTTACCTGATTGCACCCTCCCTGGAAATCAGTTACGATTTTGTTGATCTGTATCTGGAAGAAGCGTTTTCGCCGGAAGCCGTGATCGCTGCCGTTGGCAAAAAGCTGGCTATCAGCGCATGATCAGCAGGCAGGTTCCATCGATGCACATTTGCGCACATGTATCAGCGCGTACCGGTAAATGCTCCATTGTAAGCTGTTACACTCCAACGGCGACAGATTTTCTATTTTTTCCCGAAGTAAAGTGAAGATTTTTTTAGAAGAAGCGGCATATTCTTTTTTTATGGAAGCCAGTAGCTGGTCTGCCTGCTGGTAATCTGTTATAGCTCCTAATTGTGCGATGATCTCTAAAGCAAGTCCGTCTGTAGTCATTGTATTGATTTTTGTATTACCAAGTCCTATCTTCTGATCCACATTTTTAGCATTAAGTCCGTAGAAGCGTCCACCAGCTGATAACAGGGCGGCACCTCATCTTCAAGACTGTGATATGTTACCAGTCTTGTACCGCTTGCGCTGCTTTCCAGTTTTTTAAACAAAAAGCGGCTGTAATAATTGTATAAACTTGTTGAATATTCTACTTTGTTATCTATCTGGTCCTGGTCGACCAGGTTTTCAAAGAACGAATTATAGAAATAAAAACCATCATACACAGAAAGATCCTGTTGTGTAACATTTCCGTGAATAAAGCTCACGTTCCTGGTTTGTGTGGCTGCCTTTGCTTCAAGGGCGTATTGGTAAAGCTCTTCCCGTTGTTCTATCCCATAGAAATTGGTTTCCGGGTAAAAGCGGGCTCCCACCAGGCAAAATTTCCCAACACCGCTGCCGATGTCGAGGATCCTTTTTCCGGGTTCATTTGCGAGAAAACGGGCCGCTGTTTTAGCGATACTGAGTGGCGTCCAGTGCCGTCTTGAAAGTTGCTGTATCTTTTCAGGATATAACCAGTCAAATCCGGCGTCATTTACGTAGCAATTCGGCTTTAATAAAGTAGAAGTCTGCATGAAGGCGCAAAGGTACGCATTTACCGGCATTTTTGGAAGCCCCGGGGCTCCATATATGTGCAAAAAAAGGTATGTAAATAGGTGGCAGCACTTTTCCCGCGTTGATATTACGGATTATAAACGTATATATCTGCCGGATCCTTAAAAAATCAGAAATGATCAAGCTAATCATTCTGATCCCGGCTCTGGACAACTTTCGGGCGCATTAAATGAAAGTCCGTGTTCCGGAAGATGTATAGGCCATCCTAAATTCTTTGGGTGTACAATCTTTTTTCTTTTTAAAGATGCGGTTGAAGTTGGAGATATTATTAAAACCGCATTTATAAGCGATTTCATTCACGGTGTGCGTGGTTTCTATAAGTAACCGGGAGGCGTGTCCCAGCCTGATTTCAATGAGGGTGTCCACGAATGTTTTGCCTATTTTGGCTTTAAAAAAACGGCTGAAGGCTACGTCTGTCATGGCCGCCAGCCTGGCGGCCTCTCCCAGGGAAATATTTTTATCGTAGTTGGCATTCAGGTAGGTCATGATCTTTTCCACGCGACGGCTGTTATAGGAGAATGTTTCGGTATTACCGAAGGTAGAATCGGACAGGATACGCATATTCCGGCTGATAGACAGGTCGTGTAAAATAGACATCAGTTCCAGCACGGAATCGAAGCCCTGTTGTTGTGGCAGCCGGATAAGGCGGGGCATGATGTGCTGGGTAGTTTCGGCGGAAAAGAGGATGCCGCGGAGGGAACGTTCAAACATGTTTTTGATAAAATTCATCTGGTTGCGCTGGAGAAATTTTTCATCAAAAAGATCGCGGTGAAACTGTATGGTTATTTCCCGTACAATGCCGCCATTATGATCGTCGGAAAACCAGCCATGCTGGAGATTGGGACCCACCAACACCAGTTCGAGGTCGCCAATTTCTTCGATGTGGTCGCCGATGATCCGTTTGGCGCCTCTGGCATGCTGTATAAAATTCAATTCAAATTCGTCGTGGTAATGTAAAGGGAAGTCAAATACTTTTTTCTCCCGGGCAAACAACGTAAAGCAATCACTTTGCGTAAGAGGAGTGATCTCTCTTAATAATTTACTCTTCA
>NZ_DATMTE010000752.1:0-7673 GCF_035564935.1 Chitinophaga sp.
ATTACGCTGATTTCACTGATTTTATATCCCAGGATTTTAATAGAAAAATGAGGAGATAGAAGTGAAAATATTCGCTTCTATCTCCTCAAAATATTTAAAATCAATACCTGATAAAATCAGTGAAATCAGCGTAATCATTTAAATCCTGTTCCAAGACAATTTCATCGCCGAAGGCGATCTATGGAATATTGGCGTAAATCGTGTCCAGGATGCGCGTTAATTCCGCATAATCCCCTTCAGTCAATGTTTTCCACCCTATTTTCCGCATATCGTATACCAGCGATTTCACATCCTTATATTTTTCCACACCTTCCGGGGTCAGCTGTAAATATACCTTCCGCCGGTCGTGCACGTCAGCCTCTCTTTTTACCAGCCCCTTTTTTACCAGGAGTTCGATGATACGGGAAATAGTGGTAATGTCTTTCGAAGTATTACGGGCCAGCTCGTTATGCGTGGTTTTTTTATGTTTATATAAATTCTCTATCAGGAGCCATTGATCCACTGTAATGTCCTTCTGTTGGGCATCAAACGTTTTTTGCCAGTAGTTGCGCAATTTTTTCAGCGTAGCATCCAACTTAAAAAAAGAGGGATTACTGACGAAAGTATCAGTCATATTAATTAATTTGCATTAGCAACTGTTGCTATGGCAACTATTGTTTTTAATTTACCATCATCACCAAAACAGTCTTATTGTGTTTAAAGATAGCACAAGCGTTTCAACTTTAAAAACGCCTGCCTCCAATACAGGTGGTAATGCCAGCGAACTGACGGAATTACTGGCAGCGTGGCGACTGATGTGCGAAGCCGGCAGTATGGCCGCCATCTATGAGGCAAACAGATCCATCTGTAAATATGTTCATTCCACTTCCCGCGGTCATGAAGCCATACAAATAGCCACGGGGTTGCAACTACGGCCCTGGGACTTTGTAAGTCCCTATTACCGCGATGAGAGTATGCTCCTTGCCATGGGCTTTACTCCCTATGAATTAATGCTCCAGCTGCTGGCAAAGGCGGATGACCCTTTTTCCGCCGGAAGATCTTATTACAGTCACCCTAACAACAGGGAGGCCAGTAAACCGCAGATCCCCCACCAGAGCAGCGCTACAGGTATGCAGGTGATCCCCACCACCGGTATAGCCCAGGGAGTGCAATACCTGGAGCAAATCCGTTCCTCCCTGCTGAAAACAGGCCCCGACGGGGAATTACCCATCGTACTATGCTCCCTCGGGGATGGTAGTGTTACTGAAGGTGAGGTAAGCGAAGCCCTGCAATTTGCCGTACTGAAACAACTACCGGTGATTTACCTGGTACAGGACAACGACTGGGGCATTTCGGCTACCGCAGCGGAGGTAAGAACAATGGACGCATATGATTATGCCGCGGGGTTCAGGGGACTGGAGCGGATGCGGGTGGATGGCAGCGATTTTACGGCCAGCTACGCCGCAATGGAAACGGCTATCAGTTATGCAAGACATGAACGGCGCCCGATATTGGTGCAGGCTAATGTACCGCTGCTGGGACATCATACCTCCGGTGTGAGAAAGGAATGGTACCGTACCGTAGAGGACCTGCAAAAACATGCTGCCAATGACCCTGTTCCAAAGCTGAGGGCACTTTTATTGAAACATGGCGTAAGCGCTTCAGCACTGGATGAAATTGAAAAAACTGCTGCCGGTGATATACAGGCTGCTTTTGATAAAGCGGTGCAGGCGCCGGAGCCGGCACCGGAAACGGTGCAGGAGCATGTATTTGCGCCGGCTGCCATAACAATGGAAAGTGGTACCCGTACACCCGCCGGCAAATCCAAAGTAGTAATGGTGGATGCCGCCCTGCATGCAGTGGAAGAAATTATGCAGGAATACCCCGAAGCCATTCTGTTTGGGCAGGATGTGGGCGTAAGACTGGGAGGCGTTTTCCGGGAAGCGGCCACACTGGGCGAAAAATTCGGACCACACCGCGTATATAACACCGCGATACAGGAAGCGTACATTATAGGGGCTACTGCCGGCCTGTCTGCCGCAGGCGTAAAACCCATAGTGGAAGTGCAGTTTGCCGATTATATTTACCCGGGGTTTAATCAGTTGGTAACAGAAATTTCAAAATCGTGTTACCTGAGTAATGGTAAATTTCCGGTACAAACGCTTATCCGTGTGCCTATCGGGGCATATGGCGGAGGAGGGCCTTATCATTCAGGCAGCATAGAATCCACGCTGTTAAGCATTAAGGGCATCAAAGTGGTGTATCCCTCTAATGCTGCAGATATGAAGGGCCTGATGAAGGCGGCGTTCCTCGATCCCAACCCGGTTGTTATGCTGGAACACAAAGGATTATACTGGAGCAAAGTGCCGGGTACCCTGGAAGCCATGACAATTGAGCCTGCAGCAGATTATGTGTTGCCATTGGGTAAAGGAAATATTATACAACGCGCGCATCCGAAAGATATGGCGCAGGGAAATACACTTTGCATTATCACTTATGGTATGGGTGTATATTGGGCCAAAGCAGCCGCCCAAAAATATCCCGGGCAGGTAAGCATAGTGGATCTGCGCACACTTTTTCCAATGGATGAGGAAATGGTGTATGACATGGTGAAACAACACGGGAAGTGCCTGATCCTTACAGAAGAACAGCTCAACAACTCTTTCATACAGGCACTGGCAGGGCGTATTCAACAAACATGTTTCAGGTTCCTGGACGCCCCGGTATTTACACTGGGTGCGATGGACCTGCCGGCTGTTCCGCTGAATACCGGCCTGGAGGCGGCTATGTTGCCAACGCCTGCAAAAGTAGCTGCGGCTATCGGCGAATTACTTGCCTATTAAATACAAAAATAGAAAACGGCCATCTCAGTGAAGAGACGGCCGTTGGGTTTTCCGCATCCGGGGTTGAAGCCGTTTACTGCTTCACACCCAAATCAGTTTATCAGTAGCCTGGATTTTGAACCAGGTTAGGATTGATACTTGTTTGTTTAAACGGAATCGGGAACAGCTTGTACTTATCAGCAGATGGCTGATGATCCCACCAGCTGCCGGTGGTGAATTTGCCAAAACGGATCAGGTCTGAGCGGCGTTTACCTTCAAATATGAACTCACGGCCTCTTTCAGCAAGGAGTTCGTTCATGGTAAGGCTGGTAGCAGTATATGCTTCAGCGGCCCAGTCTTCCGGCCTGAATGCCCGTTTCTTACAGGTATTGATAAGATCAACAGCATCTTGTGTAGCGATACCGTTGTTTTTTCTCATCAATGCTTCTGCTTTATTGAAATAGATTTCTGTTAAACGGTATAGTACAAAGTCGTTGCCCCAGTAGTTAGGATCGTCTTGTTTGCCCGGTACATATTTGGCGAAACGTGCGCCACTGTTTTCTTCACCAAGCGTCATACCACCGGCGCCGGTTGCTCCTTCAGAATTTCTGCGGATCTCTTTTACAAAAACAAGCGGTTTGCCGTTGTATTCTTCTGTGCCGAGTACCAAACTGTCTGCCACGCTGGTGCGTAGCGCCGGATCTTTTTTCTGAGGCCCGATCAACATCCAGTTTTGCTTGCGGAGATCATTGTCTTTATACGCATCATAAGCAGTAGGAATAACAACGATACTGTTGTTACCGTCTACATCAGCGTTGTAGATCTGGCGTTGACGGTAGTGCCAGAAATCACCTTGCCACCCGAAACGGGAGTTACCGGCTCTCAGGTCATAGGCGAGCTGGAACAGGTCTTCCGGAGAGGTATTGTTATTATTGGCAAAAGCGCGGAAAATATCCGGCTCCAATGCAGGTACCGCGCCGCTCAGGGAACCGCCGTCGCCGGCAATGATCTTATTGCAATAGGTAATACAGTCGTCCCAGCGTGGAGTACCTGTCCATTCCTGTGCGTTGAGATACAGCTCCACCAGCATTGCATATCCGCCTGCTTTGGTAGCCCGGCCCACCATATCTGCAGATAATGGTTTCAGCAATTCCACATTTTCTTTGAGTTCTTTTTCAACGAACTCAAATACTTCTTTGCGGGTTTTCGTAGCCGGGGATGCTGGCTCACCTACTTCTGTTACGATGGGAATGTTGCCATACAGGTCCATCAATTTCAGGTAATGCCAGGCTCGCACTACTTTTGTTTCTGCTATAAATGAGGCTTTGTCTTCATTGGTCATACCAATTTTGGTAAAGTCCATAGCCGACAGATCTTTCAGGGTATTGTTACAGAAACCCGCACCCCAGAACATCAGTCGCCATGGATTCCAGGCATTGTCTTCATTGGCAATCCAGGTATGGTTGTGCAGGCGGATCCAGTTACCGCCATCGTAGCCGTGCTTGCCTTTCTGCGGCCATGCCAGCTGATCGGCGGAGAGTTCCTGCAAGCGCCAATAGCCGGTTTGACCGGTAGGTGCCGCCCATGCACCGGCATGGGTAAACGGACGTAGTACGGCAGACAGTACTTCTTCTTTATTATGATAAAAATTATCTGAAATAATTTCGCTGTATGGTTTTTCATCGAGCTTGGTGCAGGCGCTCAATCCGAGAGCCAGCAGGGCTGCGCTGATATATGCATTACTTTTTTTCATACGTTACAATTTTGCTGCTTTTAAAATCCAAGGTTCAATCCGATAGTGTAAGAGCGGGTGCGGGGATAAAATCCTCTTCCATCTATACCGGAATCCAGTGCAGTATCCTGCAGTTCAGGATCAAGACCGCTGTATTTGGTAATGGTGGCAATATTACGGCCGCTGGCATATACACGCAGGTTGCGGATATATTTGGTTTTCAGTTGGAAATTATAGCCGAGGGTGATGTTATCCAGTTTTACAAAATCTCCTTTTTCCAGGTAGTAATCTGAGAACTGGGGATCGTCGTTCAGCTTATCATTTTTACCGATAGCAGATGATAGCATATTATTCGGTTTCCATTTTTTGTTACCGAAGTACATATCCTGCAGGTTCAGGATATCGAAACCGAATTTGCCGCGGAGGAAGATGCTCAGGTCAAAGTTCTTATAACGGAAAGTATTGTTCCAGGAAGCCATGTACTTGGGAATACCATTTCCGATCACTGTTTTATCGTCGGGATTGATTTCAGAAGTAGTGGCTTTGCTGCCGTCTTTTTTGTAGAACAGCCATTTGCCATCGTCGGTAAGACCAGCATAACGGTAGCCATAGAAAGTACCCAGCGGACCGCCTTCTACTACGCGGATGGCCTGGCCAAGATTACCCGGGGAAGGCAGATCGCCATAAAACTGCTCAGTGGCTTTATAAATCTGGTTGGAGAATGACACCATTTTATTCCGCTGGGAGTTGAAGGCGATATCACTATGCCAGGTGAAATCTTTGGTTTTCACAGGTACAGTATTGATCACTACTTCCACCCCGCTGTTAGAGATTTCACCTACGTTGGTAAAGATATTATCCAGGATGTTGGAAGGCAGCTGTGCCGTATAGTTGAATAACAGGTCTTTTGTTCTGCGGCTGTACACATCAACGGAACCGCCGATCCTGTTTTGCAGCAGGGAGAAGTCAACCCCTACGTTGAACTCTTTCTTTTTCTCCCATCTCAGGTCCGGGTTCGGGTTTTTATTAGGTCCGTAAGTCTGGATCCATTTGCCGTACTGAAGATAAGCGCCGCCTGTTCCCAACGTGATGAGCGATTGGTAGTTGGGAATCCCCTGGTTACCGGTGATACCATAGCCTGCACGGAGTTTCAGGTTGTTGATTACGGTGATATCCTGCATAAAGGCTTCTTTTGAAATCACCCATCCTGCGGATACTGCGGGGAAGTTACCCCATTTGTAATTGGCGCCGAAACGGGAAGAACCTTCATGACGCAGGATAGCCTGCAACATGTATTTCTGTTTGTAGTTATAGTTCAATCTGCCAAAGAACGCAATGAGCGTGTTGTCTACTTTGTTGCTGCTTTGTGAAGGACGTGGAAGTTTAGGATCATTTAATGCGTTACCTGCAGAAATGTTCCAGTCTTCAAAGGCATCGGTGAGGAAACCATTGTTATCCATGGAGTATTTTTCCAATGTGCTGTATTGATAGCTATAGCCGCCGAGCACATTAAAAGTATGGTCTGAGTTGACTGTTTTTGTATAATCGACAGTAGCTTCAAATGTTTTATCCATAGCTGCGGAATTGGCTTTATACGCATAACCACCACCCTGGAAGTCCTGGATGGAAGAGCGGGAAGCCTTCATTTTATACTGGCGGTCGGTATATTCGTCGCGGACAATAGCGCCGAAGGCAGAAAATTTCAGGTCATGTATAGGCTCCAGTGTTATACGGGCATCTCCTGAATAGGTTTTCTGATCCCTGTCATATAACTCCTGTTGTAAACGGGCCAGTGGGTTATAGTTATTGAAACCGTTTGTTTCAACATATTTACCATCAGGGCCAAAGATGGGGGCGGTAGGATTCCGCTGTACTGCCTGTTCAAAATCGGCGCCTGCATTGCCGGCTTTGTTATCGCCGCCGCCGCTGTTTCCACCGTTCAGATTGGCTTTACTGAAATTACCTGCCAGGTTGAATTGCATGGTAAGCATGCCCTGTAAGCCGGTCTGGTTTACATTCACCCTTCCTCCATATTGCTGACGGCCGTTTTCAATGGCAATACCGTTGGCATCGTTGTAATAAAGGGATGCACGGTAATTGCTGTTTGCAGTTCCACCGGAGGCTGCGAAGTTGTGATAATGACTGAGGTTATTTTTGTTGAGCAGCAGATCATACATATCTACATCAGCGCCCTGGTCGTTGGATGCACCGGCTACTTTTACATATTCTGCTGCGCTGAGTATGCTGGGTCTTTTGGCCACTGCTTCGCGTTGCAGGTAAGTAGAGTAGGTGTATTGCGGGTCGCCGGCTTTACCTTTTTTGGTGGTAATGAGAATTACCCCGTTGTTACCGCGGGTACCGTAAATAGCTGCAGCAGAACCGTCTTTCAGCACATCGAAGGTGGCAATGTCGTCTTGTTGTAACAGGTCGAGGTTACCGCCGGGAATACCATCAATTACGATCAGTGGGTTCATATCGCCGGATACGGAACTGATGCCCCTGATTTGTATGGAAGCGCCACTGTTGGGGTTATTTCCCTGTGTTCTGGTAACAGACAAGCCAGCCACTTTACCCTGGATCAGGTCCATAGGAGAGCGGGAGCCACCCTGGTTAAAATTTTCCGCCTTTACGGTAGCCACTGAAGTAGTTACTTCGTTTCTTTTTTGTGTACCGTAACCCACTACTACTACGTCTTGCAGCGACTTTACCGATGCAGCCAGTTTGATGTTCATGGCAGAAGCGGATGCAGGTACTTCCTGCGGGAGATAGCCGACGAAAGTGAATATCAGCACAGCATTTTCAGGAGCCTGTAAGCTGAAGGTACCGTCGGGTTTGGTGATGGTACCGGTACTGGTACCTTTTACCTGAACAGATACACCGGGGATGCCGGTGTTATCATTGGCATCCGTTACTTTTCCGGATACTTTTTTGCCCTGTGAAAAGGCGAACAGCGAGAAGAGCATCAGTACCATGCTGGCAAAGCAAGTCCGTGCCCAAAACGTGGATCGTTTGTGCATATCAATTAATTGAAGTTGGTTAATAAAGAAAAGCCAGGAATGCTTATTGAAAAAACGATTTAGCAATAAGCCTATAGGCTATTTTTTAAAATTTTTCAGATACTGGTTTACTCATTTAATTGT
>NZ_DATMTE010000753.1:0-1517 GCF_035564935.1 Chitinophaga sp.
TTCTTCTTTTCAATCCTGTACAACCCGGCGCCATGGCGGGCAATAGCCGGTGCGAAAGTCCCTGAGAAGCTACCCACCCGTTTCCCGGACCAGAGATCCGTTATAGTACAGGTGCCGGTAATGCCTAATCCACTCAGGTCAACAGCAACAGGTGTAGCCGGCGTGGAAGGATTATCTGCGGTGTTAAATACAGCGAGGTATTTTGCGCCGGTAACCGGATCATCGGCTGTCCAGGCGGCCTTATCGTTTTCTGTAAAAAGAGGGCGGTTGCCGGTGCTGCTGTTTAATACTTTCAATACGTTTTTATTAGTCAGCAGGGACAATGTGAACGGATCATTGTCCGGAAGATTACCACCAAATATCAGCGGCGATTTAAAGATCGTCCATAGGGTCATGAGGGTATATTGCTCATCCTTTGTAAACCCGCTCATACGGGGTTGCCCGCGTTCAGCCCGGATACCGATACGGCCCAGCGGCAGCATATCCCCGTCGGGATAAGCGCCGGGCGCTCTCCATTTATTCCAGCGTTCAAATACCTGGAAATGTTCTTTCAGCTGTTTCCAGTTATCCCAGAAATCGCCCACGGTTCTCCACATATTGGCATATTGCTGCACGTGAGCAGCATGATCAATCGGCGTTTCACCGGGAGAGGTACTTAATACTATTTTACGCCCGGTGCGGTCTATTGCTTTCCGGATCATTTCAATTTCTCCCGCAAAATAAATGGGAGAAGAAAGATCATCTACCTTCACAAAATCCAGTCCCCAGCCGGCATACATTTCAAAAAGGGAGTTATAGTACGCCTGGGCGCCTTCCTTTTCAGGAAGAATAGTATACATATCGTGCAGCCAAAGACATTGGCCTTCTTTGGAATATATATCTGCCGCCCGCACGGAACTGCCTTTCACCGGTAAATTTTCCACAACAGCCTTAACGGGTATTCCTCTCATAATATGAATACCGAACTTTAATCCTTTGCTGTGGATATAGTCGGCCAGGGGCTTAAATCCCTGCCCGTTTCCGGCGGAAGGGAAGCGGTTTACCGCGGGAACAAATCTTCCGTACTGGTCAATATTGTAATCAGGATCCGTTTCATTATAGCCATGTGATTTATCATTGCTTACATACCACCGGATGTCTACCACTACGTATTCCCACCCGGAAGATTTCAGGTATTTAGCCATATAATCTGCGTTGGCTTTTACTTCTGCTTCTGTTACGGTAGGGCCATAACAATCCCAGCTGTTCCAGCCCATAGGCGGGCCGGGCGCCCATTTATGAAAGTCCTGGCTTTGCCCGCGCTGCGCAAAAAATGTAGTAAGGATAATGAGAGCTAATAATCGCATCATGATGATAGTGTTGTTAATTGACATGGAATTTATACGGTGCTAAGGAACTACCGGAGGTCTAAAGTAATGAATTTAGATTATAATTGTCAATTTAACACTTTATTTTTTTATTGGGAGATGTAAAGGCGGGCAGCGGGAGTTTTCTTTACAGGTAACCCCTGTGAATTA
>NZ_DATMTE010000754.1:0-1537 GCF_035564935.1 Chitinophaga sp.
GATGAACCTTTTTGCCTTCAGGAATCCTAATTTTGGGTCAAAAAAACAATTGCTATGAAAAAATGTTACTTACTGCTGGCCCTGATGGGCTGGCAAGCGAACTCGTATTCGCAAACGTTAAACCAATCGGCCAACTGGCCCAATCCGGCCTGGACAATTACCGGGAATTACAATGAGGATTCCGAAGCTTTTGAATCTGACCCCAGAATTGCATCAAGCTTTGGTTATAATGACCGTTTTTCCGGCAATCCGCATGAGGACAATATTGCGGCAGAATCGCCTGTAATTAATCTGAGTGCTGCTTTTGCAAACGGCGAAACCTTATTGGAGCTTACAATGCCCTATGGCTATCGTTATAAAGCTAATGATGCCTTACGACTGGAATATTGGGATGCTGCCATTTCTACCTGGATACCGTGGGGCGAAAATATTCCCGGCAATGCAAATACGTCTTTTGCTGTCAGCAATTTTTGTTCGCTTCCTAAAACCCTTTATATTTCGGAAATGCTGAACATTTCGGGTTTTACAACAGCACAGCTCACAGGATTCCGTTATCGGTTGTTTTATGATGATGACCCGGCCGGAACTGCCTGGAATTATGGTTTTTGCTTTGACTCGCCAACATTACGTTCGTGGTCATGTGCGGCTCCAACCCGGCTTACCGCTACCGGAGTAGGTTCCAGCCCGATAACGTGGGACAATGTTCCGGGCATTGCAGGCTATGAATATGTTTTGAATACGACAAGTGCCGACCCGACAGGTGCGGGAACGCCTACGTTGTCGAATATTTTCCTGCCTTCCAATTTGTCTTTACCGCCAAGCACCAAGCATTTTTTCCATGTTAGGAGCGTCTGCACGGCCTCACAAAGTCCGTGGCGAACCGTTTCGTTTACGACCAGTCCTGTCAATGACAATTGTACGGCAGCGATTGCCCTGACGGTCAACCCGACGGCCGTTTGTACGGTAAAAACAGCCGGCACACTTGAATCGGCTACAGATTCTGACGAACCCCATGTGGGTTCAGGCCATCCCGATGACGATGTGTGGTATACGTTTGTTGCCACGGCTACTTCGCACCGCATCGAATTGACGAATATTACCGGAAACGGCTCGGAAATAATCGTGCATGAAGTCCTGGAAGGTACCTGTGGCGGCGGACTGATTAGCGTGCACCTCAGTGACCCTGACCTCAACCCTACTTCGAGTACTCCGCGTGCGCTGACTATAGGCAATACTTACTATATCCGCGTATTTACGTATGCATCTGATGCCAACACCCAAACTGATTTTGACATCTGTATTACTACTCCACCGCCTCCTCCTGCCAATGACAACTGTTCCGGTGCCTATACGCTTACTGTTAATCCAACTGCTACCTGTACGGCTGTTACGGCCGGAAGTCTTGTTTCGGCTACAGATTCCAATGAAGGAAATCCTGAAATTGGAACACCAAACGATGATGTGTGGTTTAAGTTTACTGCTACACAAACAGCGCATCGCATTACTTTACGTAACGTAAGCGGTATGCCAAGAGATT
>NZ_DATMTE010000755.1:0-5122 GCF_035564935.1 Chitinophaga sp.
TGGAATAAATTACCTGTATGAAAAAATAGGATGTTATATTTTATAAAAGCAATAATATGTTTGTATTTAATATGTATTAAGCAGGCATTTACTTTTGATTGACAGGTGTTTCGATGATCAGGAACTCCGTTTTCTCCCCACACTGCAGTGTTACTTCACCGGTTTCCCATATCCCGATCGCATCGCGCGGCTGCAGCACCTGCTCCTGTATTTTCAGCCCGCCGGAAATGGAAAAAATGAACAGGCATTTGTTTACCGGGTTGAAAGTATAGGTAATACCAGCTGGCTGCTCATAATAGCCAAGCGATAACTTTGCATTCTGATTGATCCAGCAATGCTCCATTCCTTCCTCGCCGGATACAACCGTTACCAGTTTGTTCTTTCTTTTTTCCAGCGGGAAATTTCTTTGCTGGTACCGTGGCGCAATGTTTTGTTGCTTGGGAGCGATCCATATTTGCAGAAAGTTCACTTCTTCCGTACCGATGTTGTATTCTTCATGTCTTAACCCGCTGCCGGCGCTCATGATCTGCACGGCGGGCGCTGTTATTTCGGTACTGTATCCCATGGTATCCTTATGGTTCATCTTTCCTTTCAGCAAAATGGAAATGATTTCCATATTCACATGCGGGTGGATACCAAAGCCTTTACCGGCTTCCACATAATCATCGTTGAAAGCGAACAGGGTACCAAAAGCACTCCGCATGGGATCGCAAAAATCGCTGAAGCTGAAGAAGAAATTACTTTTCAGCCAGCCTATGTTCTTAATGCCTCTGTCGCCTGCAGGGAAGTATTGTGTTTTCATAAATTTAATGAACAACTGTTGATGTAAAATGTTTGTGTACCGGTTGGTGATCCGGGCTAACTAAGTTAAATGCAAATTTCCGGATCTCGTAAATAACTTTCCCAAATTGGTAAGAGCGCTTGTATTTATGCCCGTACTTTTGCATCACAATTTCAGATAAGCTCCGGGATGTATAAGTATTTATTCCTGCTCACTTAACTACTCACCTTATTTTTTATGAAGCGTATTTCCATTTTAACCATTATTGCCTTCATGACGCTGGCAGCATCTGCCCAGAAGGGCGGCGATAAGCTGGCGCAGGATAAGGCTGCTATCAAAAGTATGTGCGGCTGCCAGGATGTGACTTTTGAGTATACAGAAACATTTCCTTCAGATACCGGCTATACCCCTAAAGGGTATCATAAAATTGTAGATGCTGTTGAATATATAACAGTGGCAGCAGAAGATCCGCGCCGTATTGTATTGCAGCACCTGCTCATTGCCGACAGTTTTGTTATTAAGCACTGGACGGAAGACTGGCAATACGAGAACCAGCAACTGCTGGCCTATACGCAGGACAACCAGTGGAAGAAGATTTTGCTGCCTGCTGCCCAGGTAAAAGGCCAGTGGTCGCAGAAAGTGTATGGTGTGGATGATGAGCCCCGCTATGAAGGTTCCGCCACCTGGATACACGCCGATGGCCGTCATTACTGGGAGGCTGCGGCCGATGCACCGTTGCCGCGCAGGGAATACACTACCCGCAAAGATTATAACGTATTACACCGGGTTAATCATCATGAAATTACGGCTACCGGTTCCATACATGAGCAGGATAACAGGAAGGTGATCCGTGCAAATGGTATAGATAAGGTGATAGTGGGAGAAAAAGGGATGAACACCTACAACCGTACCAGTGAAAGCAAATGCCGGCAGGCGAAGGAATGGTGGGAACAGCATAAGACTTTCTGGGCGGTGGTGCGTAAAAGCTGGGATAAGATCTATGGAGAAAGCAATGAAATTAACCTGCAGAAGAAAGTAAATAATGAACCGTTATATAAGGTGATGTTGGCGCTGGAGGAGAAAGCGTTCCGTAAAGAACTGGAAGGCGCAGAACTGGAAAAGACGATAGCGGCTACGTTACAACAGTTTTCGCATAATACAGCGTTGAGTTTACAACGATAAACGAGTGGATAAGAAAAGCACCGCAGCCATTCCTGGCTGCGGTTTTTTTGTTTTTGAAGCTGTTTATTTTGTAAAGGAGTTATACCTGCCGATCATGCTATCGAGCGCACCGTCCAGGCTTTCGAGCTGGCTTTCCGTCATCTGTCCTTTTTCTTTGGCGTCGCGCATAATTCTTTTGGCGGTGATGAGAAAGTCGTGGTAGCTATCGTAAAAGCTCTTATAATAGCCCTCTTTGCTTTCTTTTGCGGCGTTGGCCATATCGAGACCGGCATGTGCAGCCTGGTTTTTTTCCAGTGCATCATAGGCTGCCTGTGCTTTGTCGCTGATTTTAGCGAAATCTTCGCCGTTTTCCCCAAGCAGGTTGATATAATCACGCACTGCCTGCATATCGCCTTTCATAGCCAGTACATACTCTTTCAGGGGGCTGTCTTTCAGGATGATCGCTTCACTGGCGTCTGCCACTTCATTTACTCTTTTCATCAGAACGGCTTTCTGATCGAAGAACGCCTGGGCGCCGCTGCGGATAGAATCCGCCAGTGCAAGACCTTTAGCGCCTTTGTCGTCTTTATAGTCCTGTGCTCTCAGGTAATCATCCAGTTGGGTGTAGGTTGTTTTCAGATGATCGAAAGATCCTTTAAAGCTGGCTACTTTTTCTTTAAAGAATTTCTGATCTTCCTTATTTAAGGCATCTACCGGTTCTTCTACTTTCACTTTCCCGTGGCTGATCATACCAATCATCACAGGCTTGATAATAGTGCTGAGAAAGGTGGGATTGCCCTTCCCGGATAATAGTTCGGTAACGCGGTCGGCATTGTTTACCAGCCGTTCCACATAGTCGGAGTTTTTGTTCGACAGGTCTACAATCAGGTTGGTGTACTCAATTACATCATTTGCGGACGATGCAGATTTGTCTGCGTATGCACTGTTACCGTCTTTTTTGCCGGTTTCATTACATGACACAAAAGTGGTGAGCAGGGAGGCTCCCAGGGCAAAATACAGTACGGATCTTTTCATGATAAAGGTGTTTTCGGATTAAAACAATGGCACAAAGGTGTGCCGGGGCTTTTACGTGGGCAAAGATATTTTTTCAGGCACATAAAACAAAAGAAATGTAGGATAACAAACTACTCTTATGAGTATATGCTGTGATTAAGGGAACCGGTAATTTTATCCCGGTAAATGGGCGGTATGTTTTCAGATCTCTCGGTAATAAACGGAATGCTGTGCTGCTGGCTGTTTCTGGCGTTATATGTGCCTGCGGAGGCACAGCGTATATCCTTGAATAACCCTTCGCTGGAAGGCCGTACCGGGAAAGGTTTTATCCCGGCTCACTGGCTGGTGGCAGATGGAACGCCGGATACACAGCCGGGCGTTTTTGACATCCTGCTGGCTCCCTCAGCGGGCAACAGTTATATAGGTATGCACAGCGGGAAGGGTTTCCTGGAAGGGGTTGCACAGCAGCTACCGGCTGCCCTGGAACAGGACAGCGCCTATATACTGAGCCTGGATCTGGCCTATACCCCTTATTATTTGTACCCGGCCTGCTATGGCAACCTGGCTATTTTTGGCGGCAATGCCCCGGGAGATACAGCGGAACTGTTATGGGTATCAGGCAATTTTAGTCATGAGAACTGGCAACGGTATCATGCCCTGTTCAGGCCACACCATAATTATACTTATATCTCCTGTTGGGCTTACCCTACATCGCCCTGTAATAAAAGCATGTATGGCATCGCCCTGCTGATGGATAATCTTTCTGCTATCGATCCGTTCACACCACCGGCGATACAGGCCAGTATAAAGCCTTGCAGTTGCGGTGATGTGGCCGATGGGAGGGCTATGCTGCACGTATCGGGTGGTGCGCCTCCTTTCAGGTACCGGCTGGATAACGGGCCGTGGCAAACAGACAGTGTGTTCACCGGGCTTGCAGCAGGTACGCATATAGCGGAAATAACCGACGCACATGATTGCAGCGCCAGTGCAGGCATCAAAGTGATATCTCCCTGGAAAAACTGTACGGTGGTAATGCCAGGCGCATTCAGTCCTAACGGCGACGGGCAAAACGACTTGTTCCGGCCGAAGGTATACGATGCCATACATGACTATCGGTTACGGGTATACGACAGA
Organism: Chitinophaga sp.; assembly: GCF_035564935.1. Taxonomy (GTDB): domain Bacteria; phylum Bacteroidota; class Bacteroidia; order Chitinophagales; family Chitinophagaceae; genus Chitinophaga. Next base: position 4,091 of record NZ_DATMTE010000755.1, read on the forward strand.
TGGGGAGCGCTGGTTTTTGCGGCCGATACGCCGGAAACAGGCTGGGATGGAAGTTATAAGGGAATGCCGGCAGGGGTGCAGGCTTATGTATATATATGTACCTACGCAGACAGCCGGGGCGGGCAGCATCTGCTTAAAGGAACAGTAATGTTGATCCGTTAATAATTAAAAGTAACTATGAAAACCGACCCGGTTGCACCACTGTTCACCGTAATATGCCCGTTGTTGGCCACCACATAGGATTTCACAATGGCAAGCCCGAGGCCCGTCCCTTCTTTACTGCGTGCATTTGCTGCACGGAAATAAGGAGTGAATAAAAAACGTATATCCGCTTCCGGTATACCGATACCATTGTCTTTTACTTTAATGCACAGATGATTTTTCCGGTAGTGCAAACTGAGTAACGGGTTGCCTGTGGAATATTTAAACGCATTACTGATAAGATTGGTAAGTATGCCGGCGAGGTGGCTTCTGTCGATAGAGATGGCACGTGGGCGGCCGTATATCCTGATATGAAGTTGCCGCTGGTCGGTACGGCGACTGAAATATTGCTGCCGGATCATGGCGGCAAATACGGGCAGATCGGTTTCTTCCGGCTTTGTTACCGGGTTACCGGCTATCATGCTGCCGGTAGTAAGCATATCATCTACCATGTTACTCAAAATGTCTATTTCTTCCTTTATCCGCGACAAATTGCGTTCGTAAAACGGTAGCATTAATTCATCCCGCTGCATTTTTGTTTCGAGTAACTCAATGGAAGATGAGATGGCGCTGATGGGTGTTTTGAATTGATGCGTAGCGATAGCTATCAGATCCGATCGCATTTCGGGTATTGATCTCTGGCCTTCTGCATGCTTGTTGATATGGTTCAGCATACTCTTTTTTTGGTTGATTCTGAATAAGGTTACTATTTCGAAGGATACCGGGTTAGCTGGACAAATACTGGTTGTACACAATATACGAAACTTATCTATATTTTTAAAAAGAGGTGTTTGATGTAGTTTATTTAACATGGAGGTTTTAAATATTTAC
>NZ_DATMTE010000756.1:0-11284 GCF_035564935.1 Chitinophaga sp.
TGCTAAAAAAGAAACGTCTTCCACTGCTGTAAACAGTGATGAATATCTTTACAAAGCAGCTATGGTATACCAGCAACAAGGCAATCTTAATGAAGCCATCAACAGGTACAAAAGGATTGAATCTGTTAGCTCAGGCAAATACGTGGAAATGGCCCGCTATCAACTCGCTATCTGCTATCGCAGCAAAGGCCAGGCTGGTAAGGCACGCCGTATGTTCAAAGAAGTGATCAGGATGGATGGCTCCCTGAAAAATGCCGCCCAACAGGCATTAGATGGTATGTAAAAAATAAAATATCAATATAATTATGGATTTTTGCAGATGCTGCATCTTATATGCAGCATTCCATTTATTAGCCTGTGACTAATCCAGATATACAACTACTAACAGACCAGGAACTACTGCAACGGTTCAAAGCTGATAATAACAGTGATTGGATAGGTGTGCTGTTTGACCGCTATGCCCTGCTTTTGCTGGGTATGTGCATGAAATACCTGAAGAACGAAGAAGATGCACGCGACGCCGTGCAGCAAATCTTTCTCAAGATGTTATCCGACATCAACAAGCACGATATCCAGTATTTCCGGGCCTGGATCTACCAGGTAACAAAAAATTACTGCCTGATGCAGCTACGGCAAAAACATATGAAATACAAGGAAGAAATATCCGATAAGCATATGGGCGGTATGGCCGCTGATCCCGAAGATAAGCAGGTATACCAGGAAAAGGATATCTTGCTGGAAAATATGGGGCAGGCAATGAACCAGCTGAACCCCGAACAAAAGATCTGTGTGGAACTGTTTTACCTGCAAAAGAAATCTTATCAGGAAATTGCCGATCAAACCGGGTACAGCCTCCTCCAGGTTAAGAGCTATATCCAGAACGGGAAAAGGAACCTGAAACTTTTATTGGAAAAACAACAACGCGCAAACAAAAGTTAATTTGCATCAATAGTGATATGAACGAGCATTTCAACGATATTTTTGTAACTACCGGCTGTCCTACGCAACAGCAGCTACTGGACTATGTGCAGGGCAAGCTGTCGGCGGAAGAACAGCATGAAGTGGAAATGCACCTGTCTGATTGTGAGCTTTGCAGCGATGCACTGGAAGGGCTGGCTGCCATAAAAGATAAGGACAAGATTCCCGGATGGATTATTGAAATGAAATGGAGCCTGCTTAAAAAATTACACAAACGCTACAGGACCAGGAGAAAATCAGAAAATTATATATCCCTTGCCGTTATCATTGTCTGCATCCTCTTCTTACTGCTCGCATTGTTCTGGGCATATCACTTCTCTGTAAAACATTAGCGGAGGGGAACGCGTTCCCCTCCATGATAACTAATACAATTTCTTATCCCCTTTTTCTTTCCATCTCCGGAAAACATCCAGCGCTTCAGGATCAGGCAAGGCAATCAGCGGAATCTTTTTATCTGCATGATCTTTTTCTATCTCCCGGTAAATAAATGAATCATCGAAATCTATTGCGGCAGCATCTTCTTTGGTATTGGCATAATACACGCGCTGTGGCCTGGCCCAGTAAATAGCACCCAGGCACATCGGGCAGGGCTCACAGGAAGTAAATATTTCACAGTCGTGCAACTGGAAAGTACCCAGCTTTTTGCAGGCTTCCCGGATAGCTACCACTTCTGCATGCGCAGTAGGATCTGTATCTGTAAGCACCTGGTTCCATCCCTCTCCCACAATCTCATCGCCCCGCACTACCACCGCACCAAAAGGACCACCATCGCCGTTATCCATTCCTTTACGCGATAAAGCAACGGCATGCTGCATAAATCTTCTTTCTCTTTCTCCCGGCATACTTTTAATTTTTGATCTACTCAAATTTAACGAAAGCTAACCACACATAAAAAAGCCCCGCGAAGAATCGCGGGGCTTATCGTTAACTATGTATCGTCGTATTTAGAATTACTTGTTTCTGATTACTACCACTCCGTCAAACACATCTATCAGCACGGGTTTGGATTTATCAATGTCTCCCGCCAGAATCTTCTTACTTAACAGGTTGATGATTTCCTTCTGGATAAGACGTTTCAGCGGTCTTGCACCAAACTGCGGATCATAACCCTGTACAGAAAGATATTCAAGCGCATAGTCTGAAAATTCCAATATCATGCCATTTTTCGCTACCATGTCCTTCAGTTGCTGCAACTGAATGTTAATTATTCCCTTAATTTCATTTCTCATTAATGGCTGGAACATGATCACTTCGTCTACCCTGTTCAGGAACTCGGGACGAATGGTTTGTTTCAGCAGGGACATCACTTCTTCTTTCGTCTTATCTACTATTTCTTCCCTGTTGGTATCGTTAATGTTTTCAAAATTTTCCTGGATAATATGGCTGCCCATATTACTGGTCATGATGATGATAGTGTTCTTGAAATTCACCACGCGGCCTTTGTTATCGGTTAACCGGCCATCGTCCAGTACCTGCAACAAAATGTTAAAGGTATCAGGGTGGGCTTTTTCAATTTCATCGAGCAGTACTACGGAATATGGTTTACGGCGTACGGCTTCGGTAAGCTGGCCGCCTTCATCATATCCTACATATCCCGGAGGGGCTCCTACCAGGCGGCTCACGGAGTGTTTTTCCTGGTATTCACTCATGTCTATACGGGTCATCATGTTTTCATCGTCAAACAGGTATTCAGCAAGTGCTTTCGCCAGCTCTGTTTTACCAACGCCTGTAGTACCAAGGAAGATGAATGAACCGATAGGTCTGCGCGGATCCTGTAATCCTGCGCGGCTGCGGCGTATAGCGTCGGATACCGCTATGATGGCTTCATCCTGACCTACTACGCGCTGATGCAGTTCCTCTTCGAGATGCAGTAATTTATCTTTTTCACTCTGCATCATTTTAGATACCGGGATGCCCGTTGCTTTGGCTACGTTTTCCGCGATATCTTCCGCATCTACTTCTTCTTTAAGAAGACGTTTATGATTGGCGGATATTGTATTCAGTTCTTCTGTCAGATCTGCTACCAGCTTTTCCTGTTCCTTTACTTTACCATAGCGTATTTCCGCCACCCGGCCAAAATCGCCGTTACGCTCTGCCTGTTCAGCTTCCAGGCGCAGGTTTTCAATGGCGGATTTGGCATTCTGGATCTGGTCTACCACTTCTTTTTCTGCCTGCCATTTTGCTTTGAACGTATTCCGTTCTTCTCCCAGTCTTGCTATTTCTTCTCCTAACTCGCGTAACTTATCTTCATCATTTTCCCGCTTGATCGCTTCTCTTTCAATTTCCAGCTGGCGGATCCTTCTTTCCAGTTCGTCCAGTTCTTCGGGCATGGAATTCATTTCCAGCCTCAGCTTCGCCGCACTTTCATCGATCAGGTCAATGGCCTTGTCCGGTAAAAAACGGTCGGTTATATAGCGGTGCGATAATTCTACCGCGGCAATAATTGCTTCGTCTTTGATGAGTACATGGTGATGGCTTTCATATTTTTCTTTAAGTCCGCGTAAAATAGAGATGGCATCTTCTACAGAAGGCTCATCTACCAGCACCTTCTGGAAACGGCGTTCCAGGGCCTTATCTTTCTCAAAATATTTCTGGTATTCATTGAGGGTGGTAGCGCCAATGGCACGGAGTTCACCTCTTGCCAGGGCAGGTTTCAGGATATTGGCAGCGTCCATGGCGCCTTCCATAGCGCCTGCGCCTATTAATGTATGGATCTCATCTATAAAAAGGATGATTTCTCCATTGCTTTCGGCTACTTCCTTTACCACTCCTTTCAATCTTTCTTCAAACTCGCCCCGGTACTTGGCGCCTGCCATTAAAGCCCCCATATCAAGGGCGTATATGATCTTCGACTTCAGGTTTTCCGGTACGTCGCCATTAATGATCCGGTGGCCTAATCCTTCTACGATAGCCGTTTTACCCACACCCGGTTCTCCCACCAGGATAGGATTGTTTTTGGACCTGCGGGAGAGGATATGCAGCGTTCTGCGGATCTCTTCATCGCGGCCAATCACCGGGTCGAGTTTCCCTTCCCGGGCCATTTCATTGAGGTTTTTGGCGTATTTCTGCAAGGTGTTGTACTGGGTGCCGCCGGTTTGGGAGTTAACAGTATCTCCTTTGCGGAGCTCCCTGATGGCAGTTTTCAGCCCTTTCTCGGTAAGACCTGCGTCTTTAAGTAATTTAGCCGTGTCGTCGTTACCGCCGAGGATGCCCAGGAGCAGGTGCTCTACGCTTACAAATTCATCTTTAAATTCTTTGATAGCCGCTCCTGCGCGCAGGATCACGTTATTGGCATCACGGCTCAGCGTTTGACCGCCTTCACCGCCTGCCATACGCGGGTATTTATTGATCTGCTCATTTAACTTGTTGTTTACAAATGAGGTATTTACATCATTCTTCTTCAACAGGTATTCGATCGGGCTGTCTTCATCATTTAATAAAGCTTTGAGCAGGTGCCCGGTTTCAATAGACTGATTCTGATTATTAAAGGCCAGTTGCTGGGCCTGTTGCAGTATTTCCTGCGATTTTATAGTGAAATTATTCAAGTTCATATTGGCTAGTTTTTCTCCTTTTTTGATGTTATCAAACGTCTTCTGGTAACAACAAACCCTGATCCAATGTTGTATCTCCGGAAATTATGACATATAAACGAAAGGATTACTGCATTTTTAGCAGAAAACTAGCCTCGTAACTGCAATTTTTTCATTAAACCGCTACCTTACTCCCATTCTTTTACCAGCTGTTCGTTTTTGCCGATCCAGTCGTTTACCGCGGCATCTTCCTTACCATCTGCATCTGCCAGCGCACCCATGAGGGAACCCAGTTGTTCGCTGTTCAGCCGGAAATTGCGGAAAAAGTTAACGGCTACGGTATCGGATACACTGAATTGGCTATTGGCAATGGTTTGTATCTTCTCCGTTTCCCCGAAAACCTTCTTCGGATCTTCCAGGAAACGCAGCTGGTAGCGGGCAAACATCCAGTGGGGCGCCCATCCTGTGATCACCACCGGCTGCTTTTCGTCGATGCTTTTTTTAAGAGTAGCCATCATGGCCGCTTCACTGGACGATTGCAACCTGTAATCCAGCGCATATTCCTTTACCGCCGCTTCTGCTTTGTTCATAATACCAGCGCCCGCATCGATGCCTACTATATTTCCGCCAAACTTTATTTTTGCCCCGTTCAGTTCCTCTATACTTTTTATAGTTACATAATCCGGTACCACCAATCCTATTTTAGCGCCTTCAAAATTGGTATTCAATACCGTTACCTGTTGTGCGAATGTTTCCATATAATTCTGATGGGTTACCGGCATCCAGGTATCGAGGAATACATCTGCATCGCCGCCTGCAACCGCTGCGAATACGGGCGCCACGTCGGCATTTTTGAGGGTTACCTTATACCCTTTTTTCTCCAAGATGTTTTTTGCCAGTTGCGTCATGGCTATGCCCTCTGCCCAGTTTACATATGCAATGGTAATGTGCTTACCGTTTTGCTGTGTTCCGGGATTACAGGCTGTAAAGGCCAGCAGTGCAGCCAGTGCGAAAAGGAATAGTTTCTTCATATTAAATGGTTTTAGTGTTTAGCACGTTGTTTCTTTTTTCCGAACGATTGGGTAATACGATCCAGGATAATTGCCAGGATCACCACGGCAATACCGCCTTCAAAGCCCAATCCTATTTTCAGCTGGGTAATGCCTTTCAGCACTATTTCCCCGAGTCCGCCGGCGGCAATCATGGCGGAAATCACTACCATAGACAGGGCCATCATAATGGTTTGATTAATGCCGGCCAGCAGCGTAGGCATGGCCAGCGGCAGTTCTACCTTAAACAGCAGTTGCCGGGAAGTGGCGCCAAAAGAGCGGGTTGCTTCCACAATATCTTCCGGCACCTGTTTAATGCCGAGCGTGGTTAACCGTACAGCCGGCGGCATGGCAAAAATGATGGTGGCAAATACCCCCGGCACTTTTCCCAACCCGAAAAACAGTACTGCGGGGATGAGATATACGAATGCAGGCATGGTTTGCATAAAGTCCATCAGCGGCCGCATCACTTTGCCGGCCGTATTATTTTTAGCCGCCCATATTCCCAATGGAATACCAATGAGCAGCGCAATGGCTGCCGATACCAGGATCAGGGCCAGCGTTTCCATGGTTTGTTCCCAATAGCCCATGCCGTAAATAAGCCCGAGGCCCAGCAGGGTTGCCACGCCTACTCCCCAGCCGGCGCGTTTCCAGGCCAGCAAGGTCAGTAAGGCGATCACAATGTAAAAAGGGGTGAAGGTAAGCAGCCATTGTACGCTGCCTACGGCGGCTTCCACGCCTATCTTCACCGTTTTGAAGAACGGGCCGAAATTATGCGTAAGCCAGTTGATGAATTGTTCTATATATTTTCCAATCTTAATCATATAAATTTCGTTTAACCGTATCAGTTATACCAGCTGGTTGCCGGTAGTTTCAATGATCAGGGCAGTTTGTGAAATAAGTCCAAGGAGTTTATTATTCTTTGGATCTACCACGGCCACCGGTTTATCTGTTTCTGCAATAAAGGGCAGCATTTGTTCTACGGTAGTATCGGGGTAAGCTACAGGTACTTCCCGGTGTATAACGGCTTCAATGGTTTTATCGCCCTGTTTCTTTACTTCCAGTATTTCACGGAGATAAACAAATCCCAGGAAATGCTTATCCACGGTTACCGCCGGCAGGATGTCGAGCCCGGTGGCGCGCATTTTACGCAGGCTTCCTTCCGGTCCGTCTTTACGGAATACAGCTACGGTTGGTTTGGTATTCATCATAGAAGAAGCGGTGATAATGGTTTTACGGTCTACTTTTTCTACGAAAGAAGACACGTAATCATTTGCCGGTGTTGTCAGGATCTCTTCCGGAGTGCCTACCTGGATCACTTCCCCGTCTTTCATGATGGCGATGCGGTCGCCCAGGCGGATAGCTTCATCCAGGTCATGTGTAATGAAGATGATGGTTTTATGCATCTTTTCCTGGAGATCGAGCAGTTCGTCCTGCATCTGGGTACGGATGAGCGGGTCCAGCGCAGAAAAGGCTTCATCCATGAGCAGTACTTCCGGGTCATTGGCCAGGGCGCGTGCCAGGCCCACGCGTTGCTGCATACCACCGGACAATTCCGAGGGCAGCATTTGTTCATAGCCTTTGAGCCCTACCAGCTCTACCACTTCTGCGGCTTTGGCTTTTCTTTGGGCAAGCGGCATTCCCTGCAGCTCCAGGCCAAAAGCAATATTTTCCAGCACCGTACGGTGCGGCAGCAGTCCGAATTTCTGGAACACCATGGCTATTTCTTTTCTCCGTGTTTGTTGCAGCGCCGTTTCATTCAGTGCGGTGATGTTGGTGCCATTGAGGAAAATTTCCCCGGCAGTGGGCTCTATCAGGCGGTTGAGGCAGCGCAGGAGGCTCGATTTCCCGCTGCCGGAAAGGCCCATGATCACAAAGAACTCTCCTTTCTCTATCTGGAACGACGCGTCTTTTACTGCCACGGTACAACCGGTGGCATCCAATATATCTGCTTTGCTTTTCCCTTGCTTCAGCAGTTGCAGGGCCGTTTGCCGGTCGCGGCCGAAGATGAGGGTAAGATGATCGATTTGAAGTTTAGGCATTAGTTACATTTTTAGCGGTAAGCCGGTAGCTGACCACTGTGAATAATATTTTACTGTTGGTTGCGGCAGCTGGTGATTATTATCAGAAGTAATAGCCGATGTTAATGTTAAAGCGGCTATGCCACTGCCCGGCCGGATCACCGGCCGCCAGCGCCTCTGTCCATACAGGACCCAGCCAGGGTTGATTTTTTCCCGAGGCCCAGTCCACATACGTATAAATATGCCCTGCAGTAAGCATACAGCCCAGCACGTTCATCTGCGTGTCTGCAAATCCCGTTTCGGGTTTATGCATATAGGAGTAATCATTGTAGAAAGTGAGTGTACTTACCGGCCCCCAGTGCACCGACTGCGTATAGGAAAGCGAAACAGTATGCAGGAAGGCCTTTGCTGCTACCTGGTAAGCGGCGCCATAGGCGGCCATATCCACGGCCTGCTCAAACTGCGTAGAGTCGGCAACGTTATACCGGTAATACATTGTTTGCAGCTTGAGGTTCCATTTCCGCCAATTGAGATTGGAATGTAATGCAGCAGCCCAATGGCTCCCCATATTACCGGAGGGAATGTTGTATAAGCCGCCCAGCATAACGGAAGCGCCTATACTATTATTTGCGTTGAAAAAATATTCGGTGCGGGCAGTACCCTGGTTTACTTCTTTATTTCTTCCAGCTACATCGTAGGAGTAACGGCCGGGATCAATGGTTGTTTTATCGCCGAAGTTCAGTTCCTCTGCATTCTTAAAAAACGCCAGCTGGTACAGCCAGTGCGGGTTACGTCGTTCCAATTTTATACCCATATCGTAATCATCTTCCTTACCTGCATAATAAGGCAGGTTAAAAAACCAGCTATGGGAATTGTAGGTCTGGTTACCAAAGGGCACCTGGGTAAGACCGATATCGATGTGCGTACTATCGTTGAAGTTATATCTCACGTATCCTTCTTTCAACATTCCCCCTCCAAAATCCTTTGAATAAAAACGGTATTCTGCATGGAGGGATAAGCCTTTCCATGCCGCGTCTGCATTAATACGGAACATATCGAAGCCAAAATCACCGCCTCTTTTTACCTGTTCTTTTTTCCAGGTAGAAAGATTGTAATTAAAGCGCAGGGCTCCGCCTATGTGAAAGGTGGGCTTATCTTTTTTGGTTTGGGTACTATCCTGTGCAACAACGAGCATACTCGGCAAGAGGAGCAGTAAGCATAGCAAAAACCAATACGATGATTGTTTAATCATAGTTACTAATTTTTAAATATGTTTAAGCTGATCTTTTTCCTGGCAACATAGGGGTCCTATGTGCATGCAACTGCAAAAACAGCTAGCCGGAAATGGAAACCGGGCGCGATGTGGCCCGACAAATGATCAAATCCAATAAATATTGACTGTTATAGCGCATTGCATCGTGCACGGAAGGCACATTCAACAGTCAGAAATATGCGTAAAGCGATGCGAAGGTACGAAATAATGAGCGGGCGACCAAGAAAAAACGGAAAAAATGTTTACATCCTATTAAAAATCAACCTTTTACCAACTTCACTTTGCATGTTTAAACTTATATCTGGCTGTTTATTCTTACGGGAATCAAACAACCCGGCAGCCTCCGTTGTTATAAAGGTCCCTGAAGTACAACTGTACATTCCTGCTTACAGCCGGATGATTCAGCGTCAAAAACTGGTCACCAAATTCTTCATCACTAAACCCTACAATTATGTCTTTCGATTTACTGGAAAGCGCCAAAAGTATTTTCAACAGCAATGTCGTTAGTCAGGCTTCCTCACAACTTGGAGAAAGTGAAGGCGGCATTCAGAAAGCCATCAGTGGTATCATACCGGTTGTATTAACCGGCCTTCTCAACAAGGCCGGATCATCGGGAAGTGCCGGCAGCCTGCTCGACCTTGTAAAAGGCGCGGCTGGCGACGCCAATCCATCGGCAATTTCCGGTGCGCTGCAGGGCGGCGCCGGAGGATTGCTCAGTAAAGGCGCCGATCTGCTGCGCAGCTTGTTCGGCGACAAAGTGGGTGCTATTACGGGCATGCTATCTTCTTTTGCCGGTATCAAGGAATCATCCGCCAATACATTGCTGCAATCAGCCGCTCCCGCTACGCTTGGTACGGTAGGGCAATACGCGGCGCAGAATAACCTCTCCCCCAACTCTTTCCTTTCCCTGCTTGATTCGCAGAAAGATAAAATACTGGGCGCCATTCCGGGCGGGCTAAACATTGCCGGCATACTGGGTTTAGCCAACATCGGCGATCTCGGGAAAAAATTGGGCAGCCTGCTTCATATGGATACAGCTACCACTACCGGCGGCGCTGTGAATATACAGCCGGAGGCAAAATCCGGCGGCAGCAGGTGGATATGGTCATTGCTGCTCATCCTGGTGGCTATTATCCTGCTGTGGTACCTGATGCGCGGTTGCGGCGCCAATAAACGCGATGGCGTACCTGCTACCGACAGCGTTACCACCAGCCAGCTGGCAGATTCGGCTACTATGACCGTTACAGAAGGCGGTCCGGTGGTAGCCCGTGAAAGTATCAAAGTAACGCTCCCTGATGGTACTGTACTGGATGCATACAAAGGAGGCATAGAAGATCAGCTGGTAGCATTTCTTAAAGACAACAGCCGTCCTGCAGGCAAAGATGTATGGTTCGATTTTGATAACCTCAACTTCAAAACCGGCAGTGCAGAGCTTACGGAAGAAAGTATGAAACAGGTGGGCAACATTGCCGCTATCATGAAAGCCTTCCCCAAGGCCAAAATAAAGATCGGCGGCTATACAGACCGCACCGGCGACAGCACCATTAACTTACGTCTTTCCAAAGAACGTGCAGAGTCAGTAGTTGCCGCATTAAAGAAGAGCAATACCAACCCCGCACAGTTACTGGGCGCTGAAGGGTATGGTTCACAATTTGCAAAGGCTGCCGCCGATGCACCTGAAGAAGAAAAGAAAAAGGACCGGCATATTTCGGTAAGTGTACGCGAGAAATAACATGTTATAAAATAGCAGGAGGCCGTATCATACACCTGATACGGCCTCTTTTTTATTCGTATTCCTGATAAAGCTGCGTCCATTGTTCTTTTTTCTTTGCAGGCTTTATTCTTTTACCAGCACCAGCCGGCTCCTGTCGGATCTGAGCATAGTGGCATAAAACTTCACCAGTTCCGGGTAATCTGCCGCCGGGAAAGTACCTGCTTTCCTTTCCATTTTTCGTGTATACGTCAGCGTATTTCCCCTGATGCTAACGGCAGCGTTATAATTGCCAAACTTAGTGGTTACTGCTACTGCCGCCGGAAGCGATTCCGGCTTGTACCCCGCCGGGAAACTGATGGTTACGCTATCCACATCGCGATAGGCAAAATTAAACTTAATATCCGACTTACGGGTTTCGTCTGCCTCCAGCTTCATGCCACCACGCGTAAGGATATTAGGAACAAGGAACATTCGTTTGCCCGTTACCGTTGCATAGTTATTTGCTTTGATGCCAATTTTTTCTTCAATGGAAGGCATTTGTGTTTCCAGTTCTGTGCATTGATAATTATTGATATCATAACTGGAAAGATCCAATCCTTCCCGCAGTTCTTCAAGTTGTTTTTCCCGGCTCATTGAATGCAGGTTATCGCGCAGATCATCCTGCTGGAGTCCGCTGTAAACGGTAGTAGACTTAATATCAATATTCCCCGCACTATCGA
>NZ_DATMTE010000757.1:0-14914 GCF_035564935.1 Chitinophaga sp.
CATACGTTTGCGGAACGCTTCCAGCGTTGCCAGCGGTGCGCGCGATACCACTACTAATGATACATCGTGATGCTCCAGGTGGGGTAACACGCCATTAATGGAGTCTGCTGCAAAAGAGCAGCCTACGCATCCTGTTTCTTCATGGGGACCAAACATAAAATGCTGGATGATCAGCTGGCTGCGGCCTTCAAACAAATCGGAAAGGGTTACCTTGCCTTCCGGGCCGTTAAATACATAGTTCTTCTCTACTTTTTCCCATGGCAATGCCATACGCTCACGGGTAAGCTCATCTCTTAAACGGGTATATTCTTTCTCTTTCTGAAGGAACTTTTTCCTGGCTTCCTGCCATTCTTCAGCAGATACAACCTTGTGTGGGGGACCGGGTTTAACAGCACTATCTTTAAAACCAGTCGTTACAGGAGTACTCATGATTTCTATGATTTTAATGTACTACAAATCTCAGGAGTTAAAATGTAAAAGAGCGTGTGTGAATGCGACTAATTTAGGGGGTGTTTGTGCCACCGGAATAGGTTAAATTTGTGTTGTAACAGACACAAAATGCTATGAAGACTGTTTCCTTGCTGATTTATGAAGATGCCGTTTTATCGTCCGTGTCCAGTGTGATGGATATCCTGGTAGCGACCAACCGTTTTCTTGCTGAAGCAGGGAAAGAGCCTGCCTTTAAGCTGGAACTGGTGAGTGAAAAGATGAAAAATATCCAGCTCCATACGCCGGCCCAGTTTATTTGTTTTAAAACCATCGATGAAGTAAAGCATACCGATCTTATTCTTGCGCCCGCTTTTGAAGGCTCGCCGGATACCGTACTGGAAAAGAACAAGGCGCTGGTGAACTGGATCCGCACTATGCACGCCTGCGGTACAGAAGTTGCCAGCCTGTGCCTGGGAAGCTATTTCCTGGCCGAAGCCGGGCTGCTGAACGGCAAATCCTGCACCTCTCACTGGATGGCCCTCGATGATATGCGTAACCGCTACCCCGGTATTAATATCCTGCCGGATAAGGTAATGACAGATGAAGACGGTATTTACACCAGCGGCGGCGCCTTTATTTCGCTGAACCTGGTATTGTACCTGATAGAAAAATTCAGCGGGCGGGAAATCAGTATCCAGGTAAGCAAAGTATTCTCTATTGATATGGACCGTTATAACCAGGCGCATTTCGCTGTGTTCCAGGGGCAGCGCCGCCATGAAGATGAAGGCATCCTCAAAGCGCAAACGTACATAGAGCAACACTATGATCAGCAGATCTCCATAGAACAGATTGCCGGTATTGCCAATATGAGCAAGCGTAACTTTGTACGCCGTTTCAAAATCGCCACACATAACACCCCGCTGGAGTATCTCCAGCGCGTGAAAATTGAATCTGCCAAAAAAGAACTCGAAAACAGCGCACTCAATATCAATACCCTGATGTATAACGCAGGCTATAACGACCAGAAAACATTCCGCCAGGTATTTAAACGGTATACCGGCTTAACCCCGCAGGAATACCGGAGAAAGTACAGTCGCGCGGGCGCGGAGCTGAATTAGCACATTACTCCGTTCGCAGGCTCTTTACCGGGTTCATCAGGGCGGCCCTGGCAGACTGGTAACCGACCGTGAGCAAGGTAATAAGAATAGTACCCGCACCGGTGGCAATAAACAGCCATGCCGATAAGGGGGTATGATAGGCATAATGATTCAGCCACATCTGCATAAAATACCAGGTAAGCGGTGTAGCCACCAGCAACGCTATCACCACCAGCTTCACAAAATCTTTTGATAACAGCAGCAGGATGCCGGACACCGTAGCGCCCATCACTTTGCGGATACCGATTTCTTTAGTGCGCTGTTCCGCCATAAATGCCGCCAGGCCCAGGATACCCAGGCAGGAAATGAAAACAGCCAGCACGGCAAATACAGTGGTCAGTCGCGCAATGCGCTCCTCATCGGAAAACTTCTTCGCATACAACTCATCTGTAAAAGTAAAATCAAAAGGTCCTTCGGGGTTAAACTTTTTGAATACGCCGGCAATGCCTGCAAGCGCCGTTCTTAATGGCATGGCTGGGTTTACCCTTACGGTAAGGGCATTATACACGCCATATTGCAGTGAGAATATAACCGGTTGAACAGGTGTATAGGGAGATGCCATTACCATGTTTTTCACTACGCCAACAATCATATGCGGTTCGCCGCCGGCCTGTATAATTTTCCCGATGGGATGCTTTAATCCTGTGAGTTTTACCGCTGCTTCATTTAAAATGAGTGCGCCGGTATCGGTAGGAAAGCTCCGGGAAAAATCGCGCCCTTCTTTTATCTGCCAGCCAATAGTATTTCCATAATCATGCGAAACGGTTACAAACCCTATGGGCGCCGCTACGCCGGGTACCTTGCCTTCCCAGCTCAGATCATTGCTGTTGCCCGGGTTTTCCGTGGTAGGGTGCGAAGCCTTGGCCATATCTGCTACTGCGCCACTTTCCAGCAACGCCGCGCGTAATTCATTGTAAGGTGCCCCAAACATCTCAGGCGTATTCATGGTAAGGTTGATCAGCCCTTCCCGGGTGTAACCCACGGGGCGGTTCTTTGCATACTGGATTTGCTGGTATACAACCGCCGTTCCGATGATCAGTGCTATAGATACGCTGAACTGCAATACCATGAGGGCATTGCGGGGAAGCAGGGAAAAACGGCCTGCGGTAAACCCGCCTTTCAATATTTTTACCGGCCGGAAAGATGATAAATAAAATGCGGGGTAACTGCCGGCCAGTAAACCGGTAAGCAGCGCAAACCCGATACCGGTTATCCATAACCCCGGAGCCTGGAAGGGAATAACGATCTGCTTTTCGGTGATCCGGTTAAACAATGGCAGCAGCCACCATACCAAGCCTACCGCCAATGCAAACGATAAAAAGGAGAGGAGCAGTGATTCGCCGAGGAACCGCCGGATCAGCTGTGCCCGTGTGGCGCCAATAGCTTTGCGGATAGCGGTTTCCTTCGCACGCTTTGCGCTCCTGGCAGTAGAAAGGTTCATGAAATTGATACACGCCAGCAACAATACCAGCGCGCCTATGGCGCCAAACAGCCATACCAGGCGGATACGCCCGCCGCTTACCTGGCCGTTCTTAAACTCATTGTATAAATGCCACCTGTTCATAGGATGCAGCAGCAGCGTTTCTTTGCCTGCTTTTACATGTTGCTGTACTACGCCGCTGATCTTTGCGCTGGCCTTTTTCACATCAATACCTTCATTCAACTCCACGAACAGCTTCCAATAATGCGTGTCCCATTTGGATACTTCCTCTTTCAGCCAGGGAATAGTACTCACGGCCCGGTCCCAGGGCAGGAACAGCTGTGTACCATAAAACGCGGTGCTTTGCGGAAGATCTTCATATACACCGCCTACCTGCAGATCGGTACGGTTATCCATACGGATAGCTTTCCCCATAGGATCGGCGCTGCCGAATAAAGCCGTGGCCAGCGATTGGTTAATGATCACGGCAGTAGGATCTTTCAGCGCATCCCTTTTACCATGCAACATTTTGAGGGTCAGCATTTCGGGGAAATCTGGGCTGGCCCATACACCGGACTGCGACAGCCTCTTATCGCCCACCGCAATGGTATGCGTGAAGTTAGGGTACACAATGGCTACCCGTTTAAAATCGCCTGCATAGTTGTGGCGAAGTTCTTCCGCCAAGGGAATGGCAACGGCATCGCCGGTGGTGCTCTCTCCATTGATTTCCTGTACATCCATCACCTGCGCCAGCCGGTTATGACGTTCATGCCAGTAGTTAAAGGTCACTTCGTCCCGGATCCATAAGCCAATCAGTAAGGTAACGGCCATGCCGGTAGCAAGACCAACGATGTTGATGGCCGTATAACTTTTATTCTTTAAGAGATGACGGAGCGTAAGTTTTAACTGCATGCAAATGCTATTTTCGACCGTTGCCGGGAAAATGGTGCCGGAACCGGATGTTGTTTAATAACAACAAATTTATAGTTTTGGAGATGTTTTAATATGTTCGATTTTGATACAGGCAACGACCGGTTTTAAAAAACTGCCGTTTACATAAATCCCTGAGATGTTTCCCCATACTTCCCTAATTTTAACGCTTGTAACCAGCAATTGCTTATGAACAAACTTATTTACAGCCTGCTGCTGTTATTGGGTGCAAACACCATAGCATCAGCACAGGAATTGTATATGCCCCGTAATATCAAACAGGCATATGCAAACGGAACCCGCGACAAAAGCGGTGCACCAGGAAAGAATTACTGGCAGAACAAGGGGACATATAATATCCGCCTGTCAGTAAATCCGCCGGACCGCAAAGTGACCGGCAGCGAAACGATCAGCTATGTGAACAACAGCCCCAATGCTTTGAAAGGCTTCCTGCTTCGCCTCATTGTGAATTTGCACAAGCCGCAATCGCCCCGCTCCGGGTACACCAGCAAAAACTTCTTAACGGAGGGCGTTACCATCGATACGCTGATCGCCAATGGTGTGGCGTTGAAGATCAATAACGACGTGGGCACGGTAACGAATATAGTACTGCCAACACCGCTGCAGCCGAAAGACAGCCTGCAGCTGCAGATCAGCTGGCACTACGACCTTTCCATACAAAGCGGCCGGGAAGGCATGCTGGACAGCACCTCCGTGTTTATGGCCTACGCCTATCCCCGCGTATCGGTATACGACGACTACAACGGCTGGGACGGACTGGATCATACCGACCGGGTGGAGTTTTACAGCGACTTCAATGATTATAATGTATCGGTAACCGTGCCCAAAAACTTCGTGGTGTGGGGCACCGGTAACCTGCTCAATGCCTCGGAAGTATTGCAGCCTGAGTTCGCGAAACGCCTGGAACAGTCGTATACCGCCGATAAGGTGATGCATATTGCTACCCTCGATGAAATGCAACGCAAAGTAGTAACCCGGCAGCAGGAAAAGAACACCTGGAAGTTCAGGGCCATCCACATTGCGGATGTTACCTTCGCCGCCAGCAACCATTATGTATGGGATGCCTCCAGCGTGGTGGTAGACAGCAGCACTATGCGCCGCGCCAGCGTACAGGCAGCCTATAACGATACGGCAACAGACTTCCGTCATTCGGTAGCATTTTCACAAAATGCCCTGAGCTGGTTTTCCCGCCACTGGCCGGGCGTACCATATCCCTTCCCGGTAATGACTGCCGTGCAGGGCTTTGCAGACATGGAGTTCCCCATGATGGTGAACGACGGTTCTGTGGGCGACGACCTCAGCTTCGCACAACTGGTGCAGGACCATGAAATAGCACATACTTATTTCCCTTTCTATATGGGCATCAACGAAAGCCGCTACGCCTTTATGGATGAAGGCTGGGCCACCACCTTTGAATACCTCATCGGCATCGCGGAAAAAGGAAAGGAAACAGCGGATAACTTCTACAAAAAGTTCAGGGTTACCAAGTATATTTTTGATCCCTCTACGGAAGAAGACCAGCCTATCATTTCCATGTCCAACCAGGTAAGCGGAATGGGCTACAGCAATAACTCTTATGGCAAGGCGTCATTGTCGTACCTGGCGGTGAAAGACCTGCTCGGTGATGCGCGCTTCAAAAAATGCCTGCATGCTTATATGGACAACTGGCATGGTAAACATCCCATCCCCTGGGATTACTTTTATTCCTTCAACACCGCCGCCGGTGAAAACCTCGACTGGTTCTGGAACAACTGGTTCTTCAGCTATAACTACATCGATCTTACTTTATCTGAAGTAACACAAAACAAGAAACATGTATCGGTGAAAATTACCAATACCGGCGGGTTTGCGATCCCTTTTGATGTGATCGTGACCTTCGCGGATGGCAGCGAAGCGGCGTATCACCAAACGCCCGCGGTATGGAAAGCCAATACTAAAGCAACAACGCTGGAGCTGGCAGTGAAGAAAGAAGTAACCGCCGTGCGGTTGGATGGCAACCTGTTTATGGATGCCAATGCAAAAGATAACACCTGGAAAAAATAGATCCATGCAGGGAGCCGCGGCAAGCGGTTCCCTTATTCCTCTTTCAGTAACCCGTTTGTTTTACAATACTCCACGGCTTCTTCTATACTGTTTACCTGGAACTTGCGCAGGATGTTCATCCGGTGCGCTTCAATAGTGCGGATGCTGATGTTCAGCGATTCGGCAATGTCTTTATTATTAAGCCCCCGGCTGATCATGCGCATGATCTGTTCTTCCCGGCGGGAAAGGGAAATGTCCTGGGCGCCGCCATTGCCGGGCGTTTGGCGTGCATCCAGGTATTTCTTCACCAATACGTCGCTTACCTCCCCAATGAAATAATACCTGCCCTGGTGGATGGTGCGGATGGCGCTGAGGAATATTTTGTTGCTGGTATCTTTCAGTATATAGCCACTGGCGCCCATTTCAAGGGCGGCAGCTACGTAGTCGGGTTCGTCAAATAAACTGAAGAAGAGGATCCTGCCACGGGGATTTTTTTCCAGCAGGCGGATGCTGGTTTCCAGGCCGTTCATGCCCGGCATGCGGATGTCCATAATGATCACATCCGGGTGGATCCCTGCTAATTGTTGTATGGCATCTTCACCGCTGCTGGCTTCTCCAATCACTTCCATATCGGCTTCGCTGTTAATGAGCTGTTTAAGACCGTTGCGGAATATTTCATGATCATCTACTAAAAAAACGCCTGTTTTTTTCATTGCTAAAAAGTTATTGCCAACTGTACAATTGTTCCGGTGCCGGGCTGCGAATTGATCTGGAGCGTACCGCCCAGTAATTCTGCCCTTTCTTTCATATTGCGGATGCCATTTACTTTTTTAACCTGCTCGCCGGAGTATAGCTGCCGGCTGTCGAAATGAAAGCCCTTGCCATTGTCGCTCACGCTTAGCTGCAGGAAGTTGGCGGTACCGTCAATATCTATTTCAATAGTATCTGCGTCTGCATGTTTAATGGCATTGTTCAATGCCTCCTGCAAGATACGGTAAACGCCCGTTTTAACTTCCTTTGGCAAGGGTGCGGCCGATAAAGTTTCTTCCAGCTGGAACCCGATACCCGGCGCCGTTTGCCTGCATAGCTTTATCAGCTCCTCGATGGCGGCGCGTAGCCCGAAGTCTTCCAGCACACTGGGCAACAGGTCCGCACAGATGCGTTTGGTTTCATGGATGATGCTGTACATCATGGTATTCACCATGGCTATTTCGGGATCATGCTGTATGCTCCGGTCTTCTATTTGCTCCAGCTTCATCCGCAGGCTGGTAAGCATTTGCCCGATGCCGTCGTGTATTTCTGCGGCAATGCGCTTCCGTTCTTTCTCCTGTCCGTTGATGATGGAATAGGAGCGGATGCGTTGCTCCATCTCCTGGCGCAGTAATTTCTCCTGGTTGGCCAGCTGCACTTCTTCGGTTAACTTACGGGCCCTTTCTTCTGCATCTACCAACCCACGGATAATTTTCCGGATACGGGTAGAGAGGGGATAGAAGATCACGCCGGCTTCCAGCATCAGTGTAAACAGCACCAGGCCCAGTACAATGTATTCAATCTCTTTCAGGTTGCGGATGCGTTCCTTGGAAAAGCGGTCGTAGTCGAACACGATCAGTTCCATGCCCAGCAGGTACGATTTTTCATACGCCAGGATGGTTTGCACATAAGGGCGTATATGCGCCGCGTTAAAGGTTGTATCGCGATACAGCACCGTGATCATTTTACTGGCGGCGTCCCATATTTCCTGGTGAGGCGTGCGGATAATGTCAAACATCTGCTTCAGCTCATCCTGGTCGTTGGCCGGCAGGTTAAGGAAGTTGCTGCCTGCCTGTAAGCCTTCGTGCGATTTCTGCCACTGCTTCAGCGTATTGATAAACTCTTTCCGGTTGTCCTCTATATCGCGGCCGGATTCCAGCAGCAACGCCAGTTTGCTCAGGGTTTGACTGTAAGTGCGCAGTCTCGCGGCAAAGTTGATCACATGCGAGTCGTTCATCTGGTGGTTCAGCGCCTGCTGGATCTTGATCTGGCTGAACACCGACAATAACGCAATAGTGGTGAGCGCCACCGCGTAGAGGATGGTGAAGATCTTAAAAATACTTCTGTCTTCGGATACAGGATGCATAATGCTAAAGATAATAAAACCTGCCCGCGGCTACTATACGGCAATATGTTTTTCCAGCTCCGCGTGTTTCAGTTCTTCTGCGGTGCCATCCATCACCATGCGGCCACGGTCCATAAAATAGTAATGGTCGGTTACCTGGTTGGCGAAGTCTATCTTTTGTTCCACCAGTAAAACAGACAATCCTTTTTCCTGTACCAGCTGTTGCAGGATGCTGCCTATTTCCTGCGCAATGGAAGGCTGTATCCCTTCAGTAGGCTCATCGAGCAGCAGCAGGGAAGGGTTGCTTACCAGTGCGCGGGCAATGGACAGTTGCTGTTGCTGCCCCCCGGAGAGATTGCCCCCCGCGCGTTTGCGGAAATCTTTCAGGATGGGAAACAGGTGATAGATCTCCTCTTCGGGGATCTTTGCCTTCCGGTCGGGATGCGCTTCCAGCCCCAGTTGCAGGTTTTCATATACCGTTAGCTTCGGGATAATTTCCCTGCCCTGCGGTACATAGGCGATGCCTGCTTTTGCTTTTTTATGCGGCGGCAGCGTGGTAATATTTTCATTGTTGAAAACAATGCTGCCTTCCTGTGCAGGAAGCAGGCCCATAATGGTTTTTAGCAGCGTGGTTTTCCCAACGCCGTTGCGGCCCATCACCGTAGTAACGGCGCCTTTCTTTACCGCAAGGGTAGTGCCCCGCAGAATAATGCTCTGCCCGTATGCGGCGGAGATATTGTTTACAGCTAATACCGGTGTGTTCATCATAATGTTTCCAATTGAGCGTTAGTACGGCCTAAATAACAATCTATTACGCGCTGGTCGTTCTTTACTTCCGCGAAAGTGCCTTCCATCAGTCGTTTGCCGCGAACCAGCACGGTTACCAGTTCGTTGGCTATCTGTTCTACAAATTTCATGTCGTGTTCAATCACAATAATGCCGTGGGCTTTAGACAGTTCCAGCAGCAGCGCGCCGGTTTTCTCCGTTTCTTCATCGCTCATGCCGGCGGCGGGTTCATCTATCAGCATCAGGGTAGGGTCCTGCAGTACTACAATGGCAATTTCCAGCCATTGCTTCTGCCCATGGGAAAGATCGCCGGCCAGTTTGTACATCACGTTGGTGAGCGATAGCTTCACGGCTACATGGTGTATCCTGTCGGCCAGCGCTGGTGTGGATTTGAAGAAGAGGGAAGAAAAGATGTCTTTCTTCATTTTGGCGGCCAGCAGCAGGTTATCGTACACCGATAGCCCGGGAAATACAGACGGCTTCTGGAACTTGCGGCCAATACCGGCTTCAGCGATCTGTACTTCTGTTTTTCCCAGAAGGGATTTACCGTTAAAGGTGATATTTCCTTTGTCTGCTTTTGTTTTTCCGCAGATGATATCCAGGAAGGTGGACTTACCAGCTCCGTTAGGGCCAATGATCACCCGTAGTTCTTTATCGCGCAGGCTGAAACGATCCAGGTCCAGTGCATGTACACCGCCAAATGATACTGCCAGGTTATTTACGTCGAGTAGCATATCAGTGGGTAGTTTGAGGTGTTTTAAACCGGGTGGCGGAAAATCTTTGTTTGATGCTATCTATCAATCCCATAAATCCTTTATCAAAATATAATACCGTAATTACAAAAAGGAAGCCCAGTATAAACAACCATGAATCGGGGAATAAACTGGTGCAGATACTGTACAGGAAATTCACCAGCAGGGCGCCTATCACGGCGCCTTTCAGGTTGCCCCTTCCGCCGAGCGCTACCCACATCACCATTTCTACCGATGCTTTTACATCCATACGGCCCGGTGTAATAATACCGGTTTGAGGCAGGTACAGCATACCGCCTATAGCGGCTAACAGTGCCGCTACTACGAAAACGGCCAGCTTGTAATCCACTACCTTGTAAGCTGTATAACTGATACGGGATTCACTGTCGCGGATCGCCTGTAACACTTTCCCGAACTTGGAATGCGTAATGCGGTAACAGCAAAAATAGGCCCCGCATAATACGGCAAAGGAAATCATGTACAGCCCTAGTTTTACGGAAGATGAAGAGAGGGGGAAACCCAGTATGGTGCTGAAATCAGTAAGACCGTTGGTACCGCCTAAATTTGTTTCGTTCCGCAGGAAAATGAGCCACATCGCCAATGTAAGCGCCTGTGTAATAATGGCCATGTACACGCCTTTGATACGGCTTCTGAATAATACAAACCCAACAATAAAGGCAAACACCGCAGGGATGAGTAGGCACAGTACCAGCGACCAGCCAAAGGATTGGAACGGCTGCCAGAAGAAGGGCAGGGTGTCTATTTTGTTCCAGGCCATAAAATCAGGCAGCACAGCGCCGGCTGCTGCCGTTTTCTTTAGCAGCAAATGCATGGCAATGCCATAGCTGCCCAGGCAAAAGAAGAAGGCCTGGCACATAGAAAGGATGCCGGTATAACCCCATATGAGGTCAATACCCAGCGCCGCAATGGCAAAGCAGAAATAACGCCCCCATACGGAAATAGTGTTCACAGACAGGAGGCCCGACAGGTAACCTGCCGGCAGCAGGATCGCAAAAACAGCGATAAATAAAATATATAGCAGTGTGTTGTTGTTCGTTTTCATATGCCCGGTTTTTAATCTTCCGCAATGCGGCCTTTGTCTGGAAATAAGCCTTTGGGTTTATACTGCATGAACAGCATTATAAACACCAGGATAAACACTTTACCATATACTGCCTGGAAAAAGGACTCCGATATTTTTGTGAAGAAGCCAATGCCCAAACCGGAAAAGATAGTGCCGGCCAGTTTACCTACACCGCCTGTAACTACCACCAGGAAAGAGTCTACAATATAAGTTTGTCCCATATCAGGCACCACGTTGCCAATCAGTGTAATGGCGCAACCCGCCAGCCCGGCCAGTCCCGAGCCAATAAAGAAGGTAATGGATGCCACGCGCCGGGTTTCTATGCCCAGGCAGGCGCTCATTTGCCTGTTCTGTGTAACTGCCCTGATCTGTAAACCCAGCCTGGTGCGAAACAGCATCAGGTAGGTGAACAGCACCATGATCAGCGTAAGCACAATAATAAAGATGCGGTTATAGGGTAAGGTGAGATGCGGGGATACCTGCCAGCCGCCGGACAGGAGCTGCGGCGTTTTCACTGCGGTTAAATCACCGAATAACAAACGGGCGCTTTGGATCAGTATAAGGCTTACACCCCAGGTAGCCAACAGGCTTTCCAGCGGTTTGGCGTACAGGTGACGGATCACCAGCCGCTCCAGGATCCAGCCCATGGCGCCTGCCACGATGAACGACAGGGGCAGGGCGCAGAGGAAGAAAATATCTGTTTGTGGAATGCCCAGTGTATGGGTGAAAAATATTTGCGTGCAATAAGTGGTGTAGGCGCCTATCATCATAAATTCTCCATGCGCCATGTTAATGATACCGGCTAATCCATATACAATAGAAAGCCCAAGGGCAATGAGGATGAGGATACTGCCAAGACTTAACCCGCTGAAAAAATTCTGGATGCGCTGCAGGTTGTCGTACCGTTTCTCCAGGCTGATAGCCTTTGCGGCGGCATAGTGGGCGGTTTCCTGGTTAAGGAATCCTGCTTTGGCGTAGTTCCTTAACAGCACAGGTGCATTATCGCTCCAGTTATCGCCGATGCTGTCAATATAGGCGTTGGCGTTAGCTGTGGTAGTCGCCTTATGTAGTTTGGCGGCATACAGTACATCTTTACCGGTGCGGCGTGCATCGGCGTTGGTTTCCTTTGCCAGTGCGGCCTGCAGGAGCGGGAGCGTGGCGCTGTCGCCCACATTTTTGAGTTGTGAATAAGCCAGGATGCGTTTTTGCGCATCGTTACTGAAAAGGTTCAGCAGCGGTGCAATGCCGGCCAGTTGGAGGCGGTCGCCCCGCGGGATGTCAACCGTTTTGAGGGCGGATAATGGCAACAGCAGCGGTTGCCCGCTGCTGTTGGTAAGGAGTGTGTTATCGGGATAAAGGGAGTAAAGCCGGTAGGTTCCTTCGCCGGTAGGTTTACTGTCCACCGTAACCGCTTTATTATCCAGCAGGTACAGCTTTTTATCATTGATCGCCATCAGCAAAGGGAAGGTGGCCGGGATACGAAGGGCGGCCAGCCTGCCAATAGCCTGTGTGCGCACGGAGTCGGCGGGTGGTTGCAGCAGCTGTGAGGTATAGATGGAGGCGCTGTCCTGCCCCGCTGAAAACAGCGGCAGCAGCAATAAGCAGCACATCAGCATCCGTAAGGAAGTATTCATCGCGTCGTTTTTGATAAGTTGGAAATAGCCTGTCTTCAGTAAAAAAGCATTGCTTATTTTTTAGCGTAGGTACCGTTGTGGTTCACCCAGTCGCAATCTTTATCAGGCGATGTTAAAGGCGACCATGGTTGCGGATCTACCAGTCCTTCAGATTTCCAGATGATATCAAATTGCCCGTCGGGTTTTATTTCGCCGATCACTACCGGTTTAGCCAGGTGATGATTCCGTGGATCCATTTTTACCAGCCCGTCGGGAGAAGGGAAGTCCAGTCCGTATAAAGCGTTGCGTACTTTTGAAACCTCGAAGGAGCCTGCCTTCTCAGCGGCTTTGGCCCAGAGGTACACGCCGGTGTAAGCCCAGCAGATAGGATCGTCTGTTACTCTTTTATCGCCGCCGGGGAGTCCTTTCTTAGCGCAGAAGGCTTTAAAGTCGGCCACGAATTTTTTATTCTCGGGCAGGTCGTTCGACTGGAAGTAGTTCCATGCCGCCAGGTGTCCTACCAGGAACTCCGTGTCCATAGAGCGGAGTTCGTCTTCCGCCACAGAAAACGCCATGATAGGGCAGGTAGCTGAAGAGAGGCCCTGGTTGGCAAACTCCTTATAGAAAGGCACGTTGGAATCGCCGTTGATGGTGGAAAGGATGCAGGCTTTACCATCTGCTGCAAAGCGTTTCACTTTTGAGATGATGGTTTGATAATCCTGGTGGTGGAATGGCGTATATTCTTCAATGATGTTTTCTTTCGGGATGCCTTTGGAAAGCAGGTAGGCTTTCAGGATCTTGTTGGCCGTGCGGGGAAACACATAATCTGTTCCCAGCAGGTAAAACTTTTTATAGCCACCGCCTTTTTCGCTCATCAGGTATTCCGCTGCGGGAATCAGTTGCTGGTTGGGCGTAGCGCCGGTATAGATCACGCTGTTGGAGCATTCTTCCCCTTCGTATTGCACCGGGTAAAAGAGGAGGCCATTGTTCTGCTCAAATACGGGCAGTACTGATTTACGGGATACGGAAGTCCAGCAGCCGAAAACAGCAGATACTTTTTTATCGATGAGCAGTTCTTTGGCTTTTTCTGCAAACAGGTCCCAGTCGGATGCCGGGTCTACGATCACCGGTTCTATCTGTTTGCCCAGCACGCCGCCTTTGGCGTTGATTTCGTCCACCGCCATTTGTACCGCATCTTTTAAGGATACTTCAGAAATGGCCATGGTACCGCTGAGGGAGTGGAGCACGCCTATTTTCACGGTTTCTTTGGTAGCGGAAGAGTCGCTGCTGCCGCTTTTCCCGGCGCTGTTGTTACAGGAAGAAAAGAGTGCCGAGGCGCCCAGGAGCAGGATGGGTAGTTGTTTCAGGAAAGCGTTTCTCATGTTGACTTATATTTTATAAAGAAGATGAATGAATGCTTGTGTCTTAGAAAATGAAGAACTGTGCCTGGAGCCATACCTGTCCGAATGTTTTTTTCGTATAGTCGTCTGGTATAGTGGTGGCCACGTTGTAGGTACGGGTAGTGTAGGAGAGGCGCAGGTTAGTACCGGTGCCGTTGAAAAAGTAGTTGAGTCCCCCGCCCATTACGGTGCTGGAGTTTATTTTATCGAAGTTGGCAGGTTTAACGGCGCCGGCTTGTGCGGCATCTGCGCTTACGTCCTGGTTTTCGTACCGGATCCAGGGTTGGAGTTTCGACTTTTTAAAGTAGTAGCCGAGTTCCAGGAACTGAACGGTTTGTTTGGGAATGAGGGTAGCAAAGGAATATTTGGAATCCAGGCTGGTACCTCCGGTCATGTACTGGAAAGCTGCGTTGAGTGTAACGGAGCCTGCGTTGCCGAGCGGGTGGTCAAAGAATACATCGGTGCTAAGGTTGTAATAGGACGCCTGTGTGTCGAAGCCGGCGCCCCATGCCAGGGTTTTGCCGTTGCCCAGTTTAGTGCCTGCGTAGTAGAAGTCTTTTTCCGCATCCAGGAAGTTGTAGGCAACGCGGCCTACCGTACGGAGGGGAGCGCCGCCATCTACGTTGCGGCCGGTGAAAACGCCGAGCCGGTATTCCAGTTTATCGTTTGCGAGAAATCCGCGGGCGTTGACCCCGAGGTCACGTCCGAAATTTCCCTGCAGCGGACTGTTGGCAAACAGGTTATAAGGGTACTGGAAGTAGGTGAAATCGTTGGCCATTAACCCGGCGGCGCCCTGTAAGCCGTTACGGTTGTTGGATACCAGCTGCATGCCTGCTATGAGCTGGAATGCGTTGGTAAAAGTATACTCCAGCTGTGCGTCCAGGATAATGGGCGATACCTTCACGTTTTTTTCCCCGTTGGATTGGATGCCGATGGGAGAAGGGATTTCCGTTTCCATAAAGAAGCTGGCTTTTTTTGTGAGCTGGCCGCCCACCAGTACCCTGGCCCGGTAAATGGAAAAGCCCTTGTTCCAGTCTTTCGCCGTTTTGTCATTACCGGGAGCACCAAACCCTGTTTGTTCCCCGGAGGCGAACATGTGTACAATGGCACCTACCTGGATAGATGGTTTAAAGGGCAGGTCCGATGCCTGGAAAAGGGTGATAGCTTTAGCGCTGTCGTTGCTGGTATTTAAAGAGGCGGGAAGT
>NZ_DATMTE010000758.1:0-4443 GCF_035564935.1 Chitinophaga sp.
TGAATTTGTAACGGTATCCGCTACAGCAAAGGCACGCAGCTCGGTGAAAGAAAGCTACGATGCTATCCTGGCGGATATAGATGACGCCATCGCCAACGCCCCTGCCGAAAATAAAGTCTTTTACACTACCCGCTGGGCGGCCATGGCCCTCAAAATGAGAGTGCTGATGAGCCACGGTCAAACGGCCGATTACCCGTTAGTCGCCGCGCTGGCAGATAGCATCATCCTCCATGGCAAATACACCCTGGAACCGCAGCTGAAAGACCTCTTCTATGCAAAAGGACTCTCCAGCCCGGAAGTGATCCTGGGGATTAAATCGCAGCAGAACCAGGAAAACTACTACTATGTGCTCGGCCGGCAATACTGGCCCGGCGCCTCCTCGCTCTACACCGCCAAAACAGCGCTGAAAGATCTCCTGGCAAACGATCCCCGCGGCACGTGGATGGTAGGAGATCCCAATCCCAGCGCCGACAATTCCTTTTATTTCCTGAAATATATCAAGCAGGGAGAAACGCCCACGCCATTATCAGAAACGGCTTATGCTTTCCGTTTAACAGAAGTATACCTGCTGAAAGCGGAAGCCATTGTACGCGGGGGAGGCAGCCTGGCCGATGCCCGTACCATTCTTAAAAATATTATGGGCCATGCCGGCGTTACAGATTTTTCTGCAGCAGATAATGCTACTACCGCAAATGAAATGCTGAAGCAGTTGTATCTTGAAACTTCACGCAACCTGGTAGGAGAGGACGGCCAGGAATGGATGTCGCTGTTAAGACTTCCATCTTCCCTTATCGGGGAATTAAGACCCACGGCAAACGATAAAGTCAAATATATTCTGCCCATTCCGCATGAAGAATTTCTAAACAACCCGGCCATCGGAGAGCAGAACCCAGGTTATCAGAAATAATCACCATTAAATAACGAATATGAAACTCCACACACCCATCATGTTTGCCACACTGCTGGCCGCAGCCTGCAGTCAGCCCAAAGCCCCTTCCGCCAGCATCACGGCGGAACTGCGCGGACTGAAAGATTCCGTTGTTTTTATTTCCATACCGGTAGCCGATTCCGCTAAAACAGATACTGTACCGGTAAAGGACGGCCATTTCACCTGGACGGGTAACGTTACGGAACCGCAAAAAATATACATAGGTACCTCCACCCGTTACCTGGAACTGTTCGTGGAAAATACTGCCATAAAACTGGATGGTAACATTGACTCTACGGATCAGATCAGGATCACCGGCTCTGCCTCCCAGGATGCATACGAAGCCTTTAAGAAATCTATCAGCGATATCACCAGCCAGGAAGATGCCCTCTACCCGAAGTTTCAGGAGGTGAAAGACAACGATTCAGCAAAAGCTGCATTGGAAAACAGCCTGGAAGCATTGCGTAAACAAAGGCACGACCGCGCAAAAGCATACATCAAAGCACACCCGGAAAGCCCCGTAAGTGTGAACATGGTGGCAGATATGGCAGTGATGGGCGAATATGCGCCGGTAGACAGCCTGTATCGCGTACTCACGCCGGAAGCGCAGCAAACGGGTGCGGGGGTACGACTGGCAAAACGCCTCGCCGTACTGAAGAAAAGCGCGCTCGGCCAGCCTATGATCGACTTTACACAAAACGATGTAGATGGTAAGCCCGTTCGCCTCTCCGACTTCAAAGGCAAGTATGTACTGCTCGATTTCTGGGCCAGCTGGTGCGGTCCTTGTCGCGCTGAAAACCCCAACGTGCTGAAGGCTTACAACAAATTCAAAGACAAAAACTTCACCGTTCTCGGCGTGTCCCTCGATGACAAAGCCGATAAATGGAAGGAAGCCATTAAGCAGGATGGTATGCCCTGGATGGAAGTATCCGACCTGAAAGGCTGGCGCAACGAAGTAGCGCAGGAATACGGTATCCAGGGGATCCCTTTTTCTTTCCTGATAGATCCGCAAGGCGTTATTATCGCGAAGGATCTGAGAGGCGCCGCACTGCATACTAAACTTGCTGAAATACTGAAATAAAACAGAACATTATGAAGCATTATAAACAGGCCATTGCTGCCCTGTTGCTGCCGGCAGCACTCACTACGGTGGTACAGGCACAGCAAAATACCACCATCACCGCCACCATCAAAGATCTGCCCGCAGGGCAGTGGGTATATTGGAGCTCGCAGGGCGGCGATGATCGCCGCGATTCAGTGCAAACTACTGCCGGTGGCTTTACTATCAAAACAAACATCGCCCCCGGCGAAGCGGATTTCTATATCATCAAAATCGGGAAACCTTATGGTGAGCATAACGTGATCCTTTATTACCTCGATAAAGGCAACATCACCATCAAAGGCAATGGCCCCCAATTTAAAGACGCCGTATTCGGAGGACCGCAGTTCGTAAAAGATAACAACGATTATGCGGCTACCCTGAAAAAGGCCCCTGGCCTGCAAGGGCGGGCAGAGCTGTACGAAAAGATGAATAAGCTATACGCGGAAAAAGATTCTGCCGGCCTCGCTGCATTGCAGCCTGAAATGGAACGTATGCGGAAGGAAAGCGATAGCCTCACCAAACAATGGATCCTGCAACATCCTGCATCCGGCATCGGCGCACCGTTGCTGTCGTACCTGAGCGATATGACGCTGGAAGAAAAAGAAAGCATCTTCAATAAGTTGTCGGCCTCCGCAAAGGAAAACGGCCCCGCAAAACGCCTGGCGTACAGCATCCGCGTAAATAAACTCACCGGTATTGGCAGTATGGCGCCCGATTTTACCCAGAACGATACACTCGGCAAACCCGTTTCCCTGAAGGATTTCCGCGGAAAATATGTGCTTGTTGACTTCTGGGCCAGCTGGTGCGTTCCCTGCAGGGGAGAAAATCCCAATGTAGTAGCCGCCTTCAATAAATACAACAGTAAAAACTTTACCGTGCTTGGCGTATCGCTGGATCAGCCCACCGGCAAAGAGAAATGGCTGAACGCCATTCACCAGGATAACCTTACCTGGACACATGTATCAGACCTGAAATTCTGGAACAATGCCGTGGCCAAACAGTATGATATCCGCAGCATCCCCAGTAACCTGCTCATCGATCCTTCAGGTAAGATCATCGCAAAAGACCTGCATGGGGATGAACTGGAAAAGAAACTGGCAGAAGTATTATAATCATCTCATTAAAAAAATATCCGTATGCAATATACGCTCATCGCATTACCCTTTATTGCATTGCAATTCGGGGCACAGGCGCAGGAAAAATTACCATTTACCCTTTCGGGAGATATTAAAGGGCTGCCCAATCGCTACGTGTACCTCAGCTATGCAGAAAGCGCCGCTGAATACCGGACCGATAGCGTGCTGCCTCAAAACGGCCGCTTTACCTTTAAAGGCAACCTCGTGCAACCCGTAGAAGCACGCATGTACATAGATAAGAAAGCCGCCATGTACGGCGAAGGCGATATGACCTCCTTTTTTATGGAGGCCGCTCCCATGAAACTTACTTCCGCTACCGGGCGGCTGAAAGATGCAAAGCTTACAGGCTCTAAAGTCCAGCTGGACCAGGACCAGCTCACCGCTGAACGTGCACCCGTTCAAAAAAAGCTGCAACCCCTGTCAGCTGCCTATAACAAATTGAACCTGGAGTACATCGCCGCCATGAAAGCAAAAAAAAGCGATGCACAGCTGGAACCCTATAAAACAAAACTGGACAAGCTGAAAGACCAGATGGAGCCTTACTATGAGCAAATGGAGAAAACGGATAAAGCCTTTATTACGCAGCATCCCAACTCATACGTATCTGCACAGCTGCTCCGCTTTCGTGTAAGCGGCATGCCCCTGCAGGAAGGCGAAGCCTTTTACGCTAAAATGTCGCCGGCCATGCAGCAAAGCGCCGATGGCCTCGAAATCAAAAAGGAGCTGGATGGTCTGCGTGCCGGCTCTCCCGGCAGTCCTGCCCATGAGTTCACCAAAACGGATATCAACGGTAAAACTATTAGTCTGGCTGATTTCAAAGGCAAATACGTAATGCTCGACTTCTGGGCCAGCTGGTGTGGTCCCTGCCGCAAAGGTAATCCCCACCTGAAAGAACTGTACAGTAAATACAGCGCCAAAGGCTTTGAGATCATCGGCGTTTCCGACGACGACTCCAAACCCGAAGCCTGGAAAAAAGCCGTTGACCAGGACGGCATTGGCATCTGGCGCCACGTGCTCCGCGGGCTGGACTGGAGCAAACGGGAAAAGAACCTGCCCAACCCGGAGGACGTAAGCGATTATTACGGCATCCATTCTCTCCCCACAAAGATCCTCATTGATCCAAATGGCGTCATCATCGGCCGCTATGGCGGCGGCGGGGAAGACGATGACGCTATGAACAAAAAGCTGGCGGAGATTTTCGGCGCGTAACGCGGATTTTGTCTGACTCAGGATTAAACTGATTACGCTGATTACGCTGATTAGATTTGTTATGATTT
>NZ_DATMTE010000759.1:0-15379 GCF_035564935.1 Chitinophaga sp.
AGGCGCCTAATATTTAAATCTTGCAGTATGGGATTACCTTTTATAGAAATCATTGAGTCCGTAACACCGGACCCCAATGCCCTGATGTGGAAGTTTGCAGATGCAGATAAAGAAATTAAGAACGGGGCGGTGCTAACCGTAAGGGAAAGCCAGCATGCGCTTTTCCTGAACGAAGGGCAGCTGGCAGATGTATTTCCTGCAGGGAAACATACCCTGAGCACTGAAAATATTCCTATACTTACAAGGCTTCGGGGCTGGAAATATGGTTTTGAAAGTCCCGTTAAAGCAGATATTTATTTTTTCAATACCCACCAGTTTGTTAACCTCAAATGGGGTACCCCGGTCCCGGTGTTAATGAAGGATGCCAGCTTTGGGCAGGTACGTGTAAGGGCTTTTGGCACCTATAATATCCGGATAGCTGATGTATCGCGGTTCTTCAAGGAATATGCCGGTACCTGGCCCAGGTTAAATATCATAGAACTGGAGTTGCAGCTGCGCGATTTCATCGCGCCGAAATTTGCAGAAGCGCTGGCGCTTGCGAATATTGCTGTAGTAGATGCTGCGGGAAATATTTCCGCGTTAAATGAAAAGATCCAGCCGTTGATCCAGCCTTATTTTACTGATTTTGGCCTGGAAATTACCCGCTTTACCATTACCGGTATTACGTTACCGGAAGATGTACTGAAACAGTACGATAAGGTTACAGGTATGAATATGGTAACGGATATGAATAAGTTTTCGCAGTACAGCATTGCGAATGCGATGGATAAAGAAGGTACTGATTTGGGCAACGGCGCGCGGCAGGCGGTAACCATGGGCATGATCACCAATATGATCACCAATGGAACAATGCAGCAGCAGCCCGCCCCGGCAACAGATATAACAGAACGGCTTAAGCAGCTGAAGGCGCTCTTTGATGCGCAGCTCATCACGGAGCAGGAGTATGCTGCAAAAAAAGAAGAACTGCTGAAATTACTTTAACCTTCAACCGGTAAGCATGATGGCAGAAGAAGAAAAGAAAAGGGTGTTCAACTTCCTGGAACAGCTGAAGCAAAAGGTGGAAACCCAGGAACACTATGGTGGTGAAATTAAGAAGGAAGAAGCTAAGATGGATATCCGCGATTGCCCTGAGTGCGGCGCGGGACGGGCTTACACGAAAGGACTTACTGCCTGCGCCTACTGCGGATTTGTATTTATGGATACAAAACTGACAGATGGCATGCATATCAAAAAGGAAAATAATTCATAAACAATGTTTGGTTTATTTGGCAGGAAGTATGAGAATCCCGCATTAATTGCGGAGATCAATACAAGGCAGGAAAGATGGTTTACTTTCCTTGATAAGCTGGAAGCCCGTATGCTGGAAATGATCACGGCTGCAGTACCTGAGCTGCAGCGGGCTTTCCGGGAGGATACCGACCCGTATAAACGGGCGCATAGCCAAATGGTGTTGGGACTTACAGGGCAGGTGAACCAGATGAGGAATAAGGCCAATGAAGTGAAGGACGATAATATTATTTCCTTTGTGTATGCATCGGAATCCATGATCCCGTCTGTTATCACCACTGCCGGCCATCAATATCACGGTAAGCTGCATACATTCAGGATGGCCTGCCTGAACCGGCATTTTATTTTTGAAGAGAAGATCAATGAAGCCATTACGTTGCTGAAGAATGCTGCCGGGGAGCAGGACCTGGAAGGCGCCTACCAGGAAGAGCTGGCGGCCTTTGAAAGGATAAGACACCGGTTCAGCTGCAAACAATGCGGGGGCAATATTACTATTCCAAAGATGTTTTTTATTGATACTTACATCACCTGCCCGTTTTGCCAGTCGCAGAATACCTTTAGTCCTTCTACAGGAGCGCGTATGGTATTTCACCAGGCGCGTAGCCTGGCAGAACAGCGCACTGCCCATTTGCTCAGGAACTACGAGGAAACCAGGCCTAAAAATCCGGCGCTGTACCGGCATTACCTGCGTGCGATGTTTGATGAATGGAATAAGATAGTACCTGATATGGCAGGCGAGAATGAGAAATTTTACGAACGTTTATTAAGTGACTATACTATTAATCATCATTAAATAATAACGATATGTCCGGCAATCCATTATTAGAACCCATTCATGGTATTACATTAGAAGATTACGGCGCTGCCTGTGCAAAGCTGGGTAGTGGCCTTAGTGAAGACGACGTAGCAAAAGCGCTGGGAGTAGAGCTACCTGTTTGGCAGGAAGCCAACCTGCTTTGGCCTGAACGGATGAAGCAGGATGCTACCTTTCACATTGTAACGCTTTTTGGGCAGTACTTTGGCCAGGCGGATCAGCATCCGAAGTTCAGTGGCTTAAAGGCAGCAACATCTGCAGAGGGCGCCGGCAATATTGAAAAGATCAAGGCGGACAAGGACTTCTACCAGGAGCTGGAAGTAGCCAGGCAGGTGGCTTACGATTACGGCCTGGATGGCGCGCAATGGATTATGGACAAGTATGCAATTCCCCTCGGTGATTTCCAGATGGCAGCTTCCAAATGGAATGACCAGATCCACCGGGATATCCAGGCTGACTATGCCGGGTATAACGCAAAACAGGCAGCGTACCAGGCAAAGTACCAGCAGCTGTTTGCCGAAAAGCAGGGTGGAAACGTGGCTGACGATATTCAATTTTAGATTGCTTCCTTAAAAGGGTTGGGTTAGTAAAGAAAAGGCTGTATCAAAGGTATGATACAGCCTTTTCTCATTCTGGAAGGGATCGGAGCAAACAATAATGTAAACTTCGCCGAAGGAATTAATAGTTCAATGAGAGTATTTTTTGCGTCAGGCTTCTTGCGGTGAGTTTTCCTGTTTCGCTATCGTATTCGTAGTGAATACCGCCGTATACTCTCGAAATGGAGGCCTCGTCGATCATTTGTGAGAAGCTGCTGAAAGAACGTGGTGTAAACCCTTCCGGCACCTTCTGATTGTCTGTAAAAGAAAAATTGCTGCCAAAACGCGCTGCAAGGATATGGCCTGCCGCACTGGTAAAGGAGGCGTGCCCCGATGTATAGGATGGAAAAGGAGGTGTTGCTATAAGCGGTGTCCAACTGCTGTCCATATTTGAATGGATATACGAAATGGGGCGAACCAGGTTGTATTTGTATTTATATTTCCAGCAAAGAATACCTGCATCATTCAGTCCTATTCCCACCTGTGCAAAGAGGTTGGCAGCCTGGCCCAGGCTCAGCTGCTGGTCCGTTACCAGCTGTGCAGTGAGGGCTATCAGGTGTCCGGGAGGAGTGAAGGTACCGCCGCCGTCTGCCCAGTATTGGGCAATGATGGTTTCTTCCGGTGTAAGTGTTTGTCCTTTCCGGTAAACAAAATAGGCTGCTTTGTAAAATGCGCTGGCTGTATCTGTTGAGAAAGCGGGTGGTGGAATGTTGGCTGAATCTGATGCACTGAATTTAACGATAGGGCGGTTCTTTCCCCAGTAAGGCAGCATGGCCCGCTGGAAGAGCGGTGCTGTGGGCACCCAGTAGCCGGGGCCAACAGGTGGCGTATAGTCTGTGGGAAAATTATTCAGGTACCCGTCTTTACCACCATCTGAAGCCGACCACTGGTAAATGGCACTGGCGATTAACCGGCCATAGCTTACCGAGCGACTGATCACTTCAGGTGAACAGCTGCCAGCATACGCCTGCTGGTTATCACTTTCCAGTTGTGTAACCAGGCCAATATTTCCGCTGCCTGCATTGGCAAACAGGCTTTTAATGATCTGCGCCATCGCACTGTTGCCAGCAATTACCCAATTATATTTTTTCCCTCTTTCCGGCGCGGGCAGGCGCCCCAGCCCATTCAGCTGACCTCCAAGGGAAGGCGCTCCATTCATACCGCCCAATACTGCCTCCCGCAGTGTGATACCCGTGTAGGCAATAGCCCTGGCAGCTACCGGCGGACTAAATCCCGGCGTTTCTTTTATCAGCTTCAGTTCCAGGTTGTACCAGGAAACAGGCACTGCTATCTCCCCGCCGGCCGGCAGGGTGCTCACCGCTAATTGCCCCGATGTACCGGGAATACTTTGAACCAGGGCGTCATTTTTTTTACATGCCACTATACCGGCTGCAAAAAGGAGTGCAACAGTACGGGCTAACAAACAATAGGTTTTCATTTTTTACTTTTTAAGGTTAATACATGTATGGTTACAAACAACTCCACCAAATTAACCCATCATCACGCAGCCAATCAGCGTAGTGAATGCTTTTTTTAAAGTATAAAAGTTTTAATTGTAAATTACCCCGCGGCAAATTTGATACGCCGGCACTTATGGTGCATAAAAATGACTTTATATTCAGGGTAGCGGAAGCACATAACAACCCTTAAAACAACATCAACTATGAACGCTGAATCGTGGATCAGCTATGGCGGGCTATTGATTGTATGCCTTTCTGTATTCGGACAAACAGGATTGTTTTTTTGCTTCTTTCTTCCAAGCGGGGGATTTATGTTTACCGCCGGTGTATTGGCGGCTTCAGGAAGCTTTGATAATAATGTACTGGTGATTTGCGCTTTGTGCGCTGTAGCTGCGGTGGCGGGTAATGCCACGGGGTATTGGTTCGGACGGACCACCGGTCACTTGTTGAAAAACAAAAAAGATTCGGGGATCTTTCGCCGGCAGTACCTGGTGTCGGCAGAAACTTTTTATAAAAAGCATGGCGCCACTGCGCTCACGGTAGGGGTTTTCCTCCCCCTTATCCGCACGTTTGCGCCCATTGTTGCAGGAATGATCAAACTCGATTTCCGGCGTTTCCTTTTATTCGTCACCATTGGTTCCATTGCGTATGCCTTCAGCTTTACACTGGCCGGCTATCTTATTGGCAGCATGCCGTTCCTGAAACCATATCTCAAATATTTTATTGCGGCGATCATTGTTACGGTAACGGTTCCTGTAGTGATCCGCATTGTAAAGGAATTTCGGAAATCATCTTCCTAACTATAAATTTTTGCAATCACATCTTTGAATTTCTCTGTCACCACTTTTCTTTTTAAACTAAGCTTGGGCGTCATTTCGCCGCCTGCAATACTCCATTCTTCCGTGAGCAGTTCAAACTTTTTGATTTGTTCTACGTGGTTAAAATGCTGGTTGTAATTGTCTACTACCTGTTGGTACATCTCCAGCACTTTCGGATTTTTAACCGCTGCTTCATTGCTGCTGAAAGGAATGTTCTGTTGGTTCATCCAGTATTTCAGATAGGCAAAGGCAGGAACAATTAAAGCGCCTGTAAACTTTTCGCCGGCGCCTACTACCATGATCTGTTCAATAAAGGGGCTTTCCTTGAATTTATTTTCAATCGGCTGCGGGGCCACGTATTTTCCGCCGCTGGTTTTAAACAATTCTTTTTTGCGGTCGGTGATCTTCAGGAATTTATCATCTACCCATAGTCCTATATCGCCGGTGTGCAGCCAGCCATCAATCACTGTTTCAGCGGTAAGGTCGGGGCGTTTGTAATAGCCTTTCATAACGGAGGGGCCTTTCACACATATTTCACCGTCTTCCGCCAGCTTTACTTCAATGCCGTTGATAGGCGGGCCTACGGTACCAAACTTTGTATCCCCGGGTGTTTTGCGGTTCACACAAATAACGGGGCTGTTTTCTGTGGGCCCGTAACCTTCATACACGGGTATGCGCGCGGCATTAAAAATGCGCAGCAGTTTTTCCTGGCAGGCCGCGCCACCGGTTACAATGAACCGGATGTTGTTGCCCAGCGCCAGCCGCCATTTGCTGAACACCAGTTTATTGGCAATAGCCAGCTGCAGGTTGTACCACGCGCCGCCGCTGATATTGTTATCGTACTTTCCTGCAAGAGATACCGCCCAGAAAAACAATTTGCGTTTAATACCGGTTAACCCGCTGCCGGTAGCCATAATTTTTTCAAATACTTTTTCAAGGAGACGGGGAACGGTGGTAAATCCATCGGGGCCGATCTCTTTCAGGTTGGCACTGAGTGTATCCATGCTTTCTGCATAATAAATACTGATGCCGCTGAACAGGTAAATATAGGTGACGCACTTTTCAAAAATATGATTCAGTGGTAAAAAGCTCAGTACCTTACAAGGCTGCGGGGCATCTTCAAACGGGAAGCTTTCCTTGGATAAAAAAACATTCGAAACAATGTTATTATGCGTTAGCATTACCCCTTTGGGAGTGCCGGTAGTACCGGAAGTATAAATAATAGTAGCCAGGTGGCCGGGATCAATGCCGGCCTTTATGCTTTCTACCTGTTGCAACAACTCAGTGGTGGCCTGTGCGGTAATGGCAGACCAGTGGGTGGCGCCGGGTATTTCATCGAAGGTATAAATATGTTGTAAAGAAGGAACCCCTTCCCGGATGCTGTTTACTTTATCCAGTAATTCCCTGCTGCTAACGAACAAATATTTCACAGCGGCATCCTTCAGGATAAACTGTAATTCGGCAGGATTGGTAGTAGGGTAAATGGGTACCAGTACAGCGCCTGTTTGCTGCACGGCGAGATCCGTGAACACCCATTCCGGGCGATTGTTGCTGATAATAGCAATTTTATCGGCGCTTTCGGCGGTGAAGTCGTTGCCGCCAACACCCAGTTGTAACAAGCCCGCGCTGTAACGATTTACAATTTCACTGACGGCGGCGGTGTCATAGGTTTTCCATTGTCCGTCAATTTTAGCCGCAAGCATATCAGGTTTAGGGAATTTGGCCAACTGCCAGGCAACTGCATCAAAAAGCCTACTCTTGGAAACGTTGTTCATACGTGAAAATTAAGGATGTTCTTTAAATATACTAAAAAACCGGTATGAAACTTCGCTCCGCGAAAGAAGGGAAAGCGTGGCGGATTATTTTTTTTTTTCAGGTGGGAAAGCAATTGCTTTAAAGTTTTCAAGGCACGGTTCATATGCGCTTCTATGGTGCCCGTACCGATGTTCATCCGTGCGGAGATCTGTTTGTAACTCAACGCCTGTTCCTTATGCAGGCGGAAAATGAGCTGCTGCTGCGGGGGCAGTTTATTAATGGCCGATTGAATGGTCATATACAGTTCCCGGTCTTCCATATGCTCCGCCGGGGAATCCACTTCCTCTTCGGAAATATGACGCGCCAGCGACGCTTTCCTGCGTGCCGCTGTTCTCACTTCATCCAGGAATATGTTTCTCGCGTAAAGCTTTAATAAACGGATAATGGTTTCATCGTCCTGCACCTCGTCGATGTTCTTCCATAACCGGATATACGTTTCCTGTATAATGTCCTCACACCGCTGCTTGTCGTTACATAAAGGATATAGTGACGAATATAACCGGTCGAAAGTGTCCTCCACGATACAATTAAACCTGTGTTGCGTTTTGTTTCGAATTGGTTTCATTTCGGGCAAATCTACATCTCCCAAGTTAATAAAATGTTAAGAAACGAAAGAGTGTATAGGCATTCTTTTTAAAAAACGTGTTGTATACGATGTAAATCAAAAGATGACCATGGATCCTGTATTACTGGATAAATTTTTAAGGGGAGAAGTAACGGAGGCGGAACGCCGCGAGGTGGAGCAATGGCTGGAAGACCAGCCGGAGAACTGGCTGGAAAACTTTATGGACAAGGGCTGGGAAGCTGCGGAGCCGGTACTGGCGCCGGATGAAAGATCAGCGGCCATCCGGCAGGTAATGAACAGGGTGCGGCCTAAGCTCTCTATCGTAAGGATAGCCCGTGTGGCCGCTATGGTAGCAGGTTTACTCGGCATGACAAGTGGCGCATTCTACTTCCTTAAAAATCGCAGGGCCCCGGTAGTAGCAGATATTGCCATTGAAGCGCCCCTGCGCACCATGAAGAAAATTATCCTGCCGGATAGTACGGTCATTGTGCTTAATGCAGGTAGTACGCTGAAATACCCTGAAGCCTTTACCGGCAGCACAAGGGAAATTACGCTGGAAGGAGAGGCTTTCTTTGATGTAGCGCCCGACCCGCGGAAGCCTTTTATTATTCATTCCGGTACACTGAATACCACCGTATTGGGAACCTCTTTCAATATCACGGCGTATAAACACCTTACACAGCTATCAGTAACCGTGTTAACGGGAAAAGTGGCGGTAACAGACACGTTGTCGCAACAAAGCGTAACGCTGCTGCCTAAACAGAAGGCGACCTTTAACGCGGCTACGGCGGCATTGGTTACCTCCGCGGCAGATAAACCGGAAAATGCCATGGCCTGGAGCGAAGGCCGGTTAGTGTTTGAAGAAACGCTGCTGCCGGAAGTGGCGGTAAAGCTTTCCAATAAATATAATGTGCATATCACCCTCATGGATAAACGATTATCGGACTACCGTTTCAACGGTGAATTTGAAACTGAATCCCTGGATGATATCCTGAAGATCATCAGCACCTTAACAAAAACAAGCGTTAAACGGGAAGGCGATACCATCCGGCTTTTCAGTAAGGAAGCGTCTCACCGTAAATGATTATTTATTCACTGTCAACAATCCGCTATGCTAAAAGAATCCTGCTAAAAATGTGAATGGTCGGGCCTTGCCTGCACCACCCTGCAATTACTATCATGTACGACATTACAATCAATCGAAATTATGTGGAAGAAACTATTCCTTGCCTTACCTGTCATCGTTATGCTCATGGCTGTGTCCCTGGAAAGTATGGGCCAGGCAAACCTGTCAGAACAGATCAGTGTCAGCTTTAAAAACACGCCGCTGAAGCAGGCGCTGAAAACAATTACCAAAGAGTCCGGGGTAGCATTCGTGTATACCTCCAATGATGCCGCTTTTGACGCTGCAGTGAATTACACTGCCGCAAATGTAACTGTGGAAGCTGTTCTCAAACGGATACTACCCCCATTGCAACTGGATTACCAACTGGTAGCAGGGAAAGTACTGATCGAAAAAGCAAAGCCGCAAACGCCCCGGGAGCCCGGGTTAAAAGTAAGTGGTAAAGTGGTGGATAGCCGCACGGGCGAAGCCATACCAGGTGTGTCCGTAGCTGCTAAAGGTACCCGCCTTGGCGCTACTACCAATGAAAACGGCGAATACGAATTAAATAATGTATCGCCCAAAGCCACGCTGGTATTCAGGATCATCGGCTACTCCAGTCGTGAAGAAGCGGTGCACGGTCAGAGCCGCATCCAGGTATCGCTGGAAACCGTGGCCAGTAAACTGAATGAAACCGTGGTAATCGGTTATGGCTCCCGGAAAAGGAAAGACCTTACAGGCTCCGTGGGCAGCGTTAACATGGATGATATGAACAAGGCGCCGGTAGCCTCTTTCGACGAAGCGCTGGCCGGCCGTGTGGCCGGGGTGCAGGTGTCTTCCTCGGAAGGACAGCCCGGTTCCGCTGCTACCATTATTATCCGTGGTAATAACTCCCTCACACAGGATAACTCGCCACTCTATGTAATAGACGGCTTTCCCATTGAATCCGCCGAAAATAACATCCTGAACCCGGATGATATTGAATCTATCGATGTACTGAAAGATGCTTCCGCCACCGCTATTTATGGTGCCAGAGGCGCCAACGGCGTTATCATCATTACCACTAAAAGAGGTAAAACCGGCGGCCCGGTGATCCGCTATAACCCTTCCTACGGTATTATGCAGAATATCCGCAACATCCCGGTAATGGATGCATACGAGTTTGTAAAACTGCAGCAGGAAATCAAGGCTACAGACCTGGATCTTACCTATCTCGCCAATGGTACCAAACTGGAAGATTATAAGAATGTACCCGCCATCGACTGGCAGGATAAATTATACCGCGTAGCGCCTATGCAAAATCATTCCCTGTCCATGTCCGGCGGAACGGATAAAACCAGGTATGCCATATCCGGCCAGATCCTGGATCAGCAGGGGATCATTATCAATTCAGGGTTCAAACGTTACCAGGGAAAGGTAAGCATCGACCAGCAGATCAATGACAAGCTGAAAGTAGGCGGTAATGTTAACTATGCCAATACCGGCACCTATGGTACGTCCCCGTCTTCCCTCAGCCTTTCTTCCATGAATAACCTGCTGTACAGCGCATGGGGCTACCGCCCCGTGGCGCCGCTTAATTCATCAAAGCCTATTAATGAAGACTTTGAAGATGAACTGACGGATGATATGGTGAACTCCGGCACCGATTACCGCATTAACCCCATCCTGAGTGCAGAAAATGAATACCGCTTCCGCAACGTGAACAACCTTGTGGCCAATGGCTTTGCGGAATACAAGATACTGCCGGACCTTACCTTCCGCATATCAGGTGGTATTAACAAGAATACGCAACGCAACGATGCGTTTAACAACTCGCAAACCAGAAGCGGTAATCCTGCCACAGTTTATAAAGTAAACGGTTCTATTATTTATTATGAATCCAGCACCTGGCTGAATGAAAATACGCTGGTATATGATAAGCAAGTAGGAAAGGATCATCACTTCAACGCATTGGCGGGCTTTACGGCGCAAGGCAATAAAAGCAGTGTATATGGCATGTCGGCCAACCAGCTGCCCAATGAAAAACTGGGACTGGGCGGGTTAAGCCAGGGTGTACCACAACCTATTACTTCCCGCGCTACTGAGTGGTCTATGGCTTCCATGCTGGCACGACTGAACTACACTTACAAAGACCGTTACCTGTTCACGGCTTCCTTCCGCTCCGACGGTTCCTCCAAGTTCAGGGCTGGTAACCAGTGGAGTTATTTCCCATCCGGCGCGGTGGCCTGGCGTATAAAGAATGAAAACTTTATGAAGGATATCCGCTTTATTTCCGACGCCAAACTCCGCGGCAGCTGGGGTATCACGGGGAATAACCGGGTTGGTGAATACGCTACCTATGCCTTGCTGGATTTTGCCGTGCGCAATTCCTACTATTCTTTTAATAATGAACTGCAGCAAAGCGCCGTACCTACCTCACTTGCCAGTGAAGACCTGAAGTGGGAGAACACCGCGCAAACTGATCTCGGCCTTGATGTAGATTTCTTTAAGTCGCGGATCTCTTTGTCGGTCGACTACTACAAGAAAACAACTTCCGATTTGCTCCTGAATGCAAAGCTGCCGCCTACAACCGGCTATGGCAGCGCGTTTAAGAACGTAGGTAAAACAAGTAACGAGGGCCTGGAAATAGCATTGAACACCGTGAACATTAAAAGTAAGAATGGGTTCAGCTGGAGCAGCAGCTTTAACATCTCCTTTAACAGGAGTAAAGTACTGGCGCTTACACAAAACCAGGAATCACTTACTTCCTTTATGAACTGGGACTCCTGGTATAGTTCCGTGCCGTTGTACCTGGCGAAGATCGGGCAACCGGTAGGCCAGTTTTATGGTTACATCTGGGATGGTGTGTACCAGTACGATGATTTCAATGCACTTCCCAACGGTAACTACCTGCTGAAAGACGACAGGCCCACCAATGGCAATACCCGCGCCGCTATTAAACCCGGTGATATCAAATACAGGGATCTCAATGGCGACGGCGTAGTGAATGCAGACGACCGTACTATTATAGGAAGAGGATTGCCTGTACATATAGGCGGTTTTACCAACAACTTTAAATACCGCAACCTGGACCTGAGCGTGTTCTTTCAATGGTCTTACGGCAACCAGGTAATGAACGGTAACCGCATCAATTTTGAAACAGGTAATAAAAGTTATCTCAACCAGTTCAAAACCTTTGAGAACCGGTGGACGCCCGATAACCAGGCTACCGATATTCCACGCGCCGGGGGCCAGTTTGGCTATGTATATTCTACCCGCACACTGGAAGACGGTTCATTCCTGCGTTTAAAAACAGTGTCGCTGGGATATACCCTGCCTGCGGAATGGCTGAAAAGAGTAAAGATCAAAAGCCTGCGCCTGTACGCATCTGCACAAAATCTTTACACCTGGACCAAATACACCGGTTCCGATCCGGAAGTGGCCATTGGTTATACTGCACTCACACCGGGATTCGACTACTCATCCTATCCGCGGGCGCGTACCCTCACTTTTGGTCTTAATCTTACTTTATAATATTAATGCTTGTGTATGAAAAAGATACTCTTCTTTTCCTGTTTCCTGTTAATGATAATAGCATCCGGGTGCAGTAA
Organism: Chitinophaga sp.; assembly: GCF_035564935.1. Taxonomy (GTDB): domain Bacteria; phylum Bacteroidota; class Bacteroidia; order Chitinophagales; family Chitinophagaceae; genus Chitinophaga. The sequence goes on from NZ_DATMTE010000759.1 coordinate 12,048, forward strand.
GTTTTTAGATAAGCAACCCATATCAACAGTATCTCCTTCCAATTATTATAACAACGAAGCAGAAGTGAATGCTGCTTTGGCCGGTGTTTATAGTCCTGCCGCTATGGAGTTTATGTGGGGCGGAAGGATTCCCATCCGCCATAATGCCAGTACAGACGAGTCTTTCTATTCCGTTACCAATCAGCCTGTAGGGGTGTGGTGGTTTAACTACGATGCCTCCGATCCGGTGGTTACAGAAATGTGGACTTATCTGTACACCGGCATTGAAAGGGCCAATATGTTGCTGGCCAATATCGATAAAGCGGCCATGGATGAAGCCAAAAGATCGGTGGTAAAAGGAGAGGCCCGTTTTCTTCGCGCGTTCTATTACTTTACACTGGTGCAATACTGGGGTGATGTGCCTTTGAAAACAATGCCTTCTGCTTCTGTGAATAATGTAGATCTTGCCCGTACGCCTGCAAAAGACATATATGCTTTTATTGAAGGAGAGATGATAGCGGCAGAGGGACTGGTGAATGCGGTAACGGATATCAACAATACAGAACGTATTTCCAAATCAACAGTACAGGGTATCCTGGCAAGGGTATACCTGCAATGGGCCGGACAGCCGCTGAAGCAGGAATCCAAGTATGCAGAAGCGCGCAAGTGGGCGCTGAAGGTAGTTGAGTCCGGCGTCCATACGCTGAACCCTGATTACAAACAGATCTATATTAACGAATGCCAGGACATTGACGACTGGAAAGAATGTATCTGGGAAACCGGTAACTGGGGCAACAACAGTGATGCCAACAGGATCGGCGGCCGTATAGGGAATGAAAACGGGGTGAAATGTTCTTCGTCTAACGACCAGGTGGTAGGTTATGCGTATGGCTTCAACAGCAGCACCTATAAGTTGTACCATCTTTATGAAACCGGCGACGAACGCCGCGACTGGGCCATTTCTACCTATACCCTTAATGCCAGCGGCGTTAAAGCCAACATTGCCGCCAATAATATTTATGCGAGGAATTGTGCCAAATGGCGCAGGGAGTATGAGCTGCTACGCCCGCTGAATAAAAATTATACGCCTACCAATTTTCCTATCCTGCGTTATGCGGATGTACTGCTGATGCTGGCGGAGGCGGAGAATGCCGTGAACGGCCCGGCTAATGCTTACCAGTATATTAATATGGTGAGAAGAAGGGGATATGGTAAGCCCGCCAATACACCGGATCCTGTTGCCGATCTTTCCGGGCTGGATAAAAATTCCTTTCTCCAGGCAGTGCAGGATGAAAGGGCGCGTGAGCTTTGTTTTGAAGGATTGCGTAAACAGGACCTGATCCGCTGGGGATTGTACCTCACTGCTATGAGAGACCAGGCCATAGAAATAAAGACCTACGCTACAGCTACTTACCAGTATGCAGCGGTGGCGGCGGAACGTGTTTCAGAAAGACATTTACTGTACCCGATCCCTTCTAACGAAATGACCCTGAATAAAGCCATGGTGCAAAATCCAGGATGGTGATCAACAAAAACGATTTTATGAAGAAGCTATTATATATACTCACCGTATTGGGAGCAGTTACCGGCTGTACTTCTAAGGATGTACCTGATCCGGATTTTACAGTAACCCCCAAAAACAGCACCGTTGCATTGGGTGATACCGCAACCTTTTACCTGACAGGCAACCCGTATAATCTTACATTTTATGCGGGCGACAGCACCCATCAGTATGAGTACCGCAAGCGGACTTCCGCGCCGGGAACACCGCAGCTGCAGTTTACATCTTATATGCAAACAGGATCGCAAACCAATTCGCTGGCAATACTGATCTCCAAAGACTTTAACGGTCAGTATGATTCAGCGGGCGTGTACAGCCCCAATACCCATTGGACGGATATCACCGAAAGGGCAACACTGTCCGCCGGCTCCAATAACACGCCCTCCGGTGTAGTAGACCTGGCCGACTTTGTAAACGATGGCCAGCCAGTTTACATCGCCTTTAAATATACAGGGCAGAAGAGCAGTTCCGCACAACGCACCTGGACCATTCCCACATTCACGGTAACCAACCTGTTGGAAGACGGTCATACAAAGATGCCGGTGGCTGCCTCCGTGGCTGATGCCGCCTTTGCCGTGGTAGCCATGAAAAATCCCAAGGTGAAATGGGTGGTATCCGCCACTAATCTGAAGGTAACCGGGGGCGCCGCCAACAGCGATGAATCCGAAAGCTGGGTAATCACAAAGGCGCTGACCATGAACCGCGCCATACCGGATGTAGGTGTATCGGTAAAGAATATATCTTCCAACACTATTTCGTCTTATTATAATATTTATAAAACACCGGGTACTTTTAAAGCGGTTTTTGAAGCATCCAATACAACGGTCTATGAAAGTAAATCAGTTTATAAAGAAGTAGTGATTACGGTTACACCATAATTTTTTTTGAAATAGCATGTAATAAGGCGCCCCGGAAGGCGCCTTATTGTTTTTAGGTGTATATTAGACAATTAAAAAGAGAGGCGATGGCGTTTTTTACTGGTAGTTTTATGTATTTCCTTTATGGTATTTGAATGATTTTTGACCGATTGACAAAAAATATTTACATTTCAGGTACATCCAAAAATTTTAGCCAACCCAATTGATACCAAAATCAGTTTTGCTGTAAAAGATCCACGCATGCCTGCAAGAAAAGACGTTTGTTTTGAGGAAGCTGCTTTATGGAAGCGATTTAAAAGGGGCGACAAAGCTGCTTTTACGCTGATTTACCGCGAATATACCAGGCACCTGTTCCAGTATGGATCCAGGTTTTGCGCCGACCAGGAAAAGCTGAAAGACATTATCCATGATCTTTTTATAGAGATATGGAACAGCAGGGACACTATCAGCGAAGAAGTGGCCATACGGTTTTATTTATGCCGCAGCCTGAAATATAAACTGATCCGGGCCAACTATCAATACCGGTCTGCTTCCGACAAGCAGGACAAATTCCTTCACCAGCATCTCCAGGTGGAAACTACCGTGGAAGAAAGGATCATTGACGCCGAAATTAATGACTCCCGTAGTGTGCTGCTGGATAACGCCATTAAGAAATTATCGCGGCGGCAGCAGGAAATTATCACGCTGCGTTTTTATATGGGCTTTACCAATGCCCAGATAGCGGAACTGATGCACATGAAATACCAGTCTGTAAGTAATCTCCTTTATAACGCCCTGGGCAGGATCAAAGAAACGCTGGAAACTACCCCGTTTGCCCGGCGCCTGCTGGAAACATTTTACCTCTTTTTCTGAACCTCCGCTATGGCAGGGCATTTCAACAAAAGTTAAAAAAACTTTATTTTTTTTGAGTATAA
>NZ_DATMTE010000760.1:0-4452 GCF_035564935.1 Chitinophaga sp.
TCTTATTTCGGTGTTTCCGGCGCCTGGCAGATCTCCCGGCACAAAGATGTAGAAGCCGTTCTAAGCGTTCACCAAACCTTTTCTTCCGAGTACATGCCCAAACAGGATGATAATATTTTTACCAGGAACCTTAACCTGGCGGATCCTCCAAGGCATAAACTGCTCCGCTCGCTGGCTACCAGGGCGTTTTCACCAGCTATTATTGCGCAATCGGAAAACTGGATAGCGCAGCAGTGCGAAGAGTTGCTGGCGCCATGGCTGGCAGACGGTGAAATTGATTTTGTAAACGACTTTGCATTATTGATCCCGCACCGGGTTATTTCAAAGATCCTGGGCGTGCCGGATCATGACCATGAACAGGTAAGGGTTTGGATTACCGCAGTAGCCGGTGATCCGAGGGAAATTGGTATGGAAATATTCGGGAGAAGCATGCAGGAGATGAGTGTGTTCTTCGGAGAGCTGATTAAAGAAAGAACAGCCCGCCCCCAGGCAGATCTCATCAGTCATCTCATTACCGCAGAAGCCGACGGGCAAAGGCTCGAACACCTGGATATCATTGCCATGTGCGTGGCTATTTTCCTGGGAGGTTACGAAACCACCAAAAGTTCACTCGCCAATGCCTTATTCGTATTTACAGAGTTCCCGGAAATACAGCAACACCTGGCCGCCAACCCGGGCGATATTCCCAAAGCCGTAACAGAGGCGCTACGGCTGCTGTCGCCGGTGCGCGGCTTCCCGAGGGTGGCTACCCGTGATGTGGAACTATCCGGGCAGCAAATAAAGAAAGGCGACCTGGTTAATACCTGGATCAGTACGGCCAACCGCGATCATGATGTATTTCCGGCTCCCGATGTTTTTGACCTCAACAGGCCCAACCTCACCCAGGTGATGAATTTTGGTCATGGTATTCATTATTGCCTGGGCGCTCCGTTGGCCCGTGTGGAAACACGTATAGCCTTTACCGTGCTTTTCAGCAAAGTGAAAAATATCCGGGTGAAGGATAAGTCGCAGCTGCAGCTGGATAAAAGCTCGCTGGTATACAGCCTGAAAGGGTTACCTGTTCTTTTTGATACCGTTAAGCCCTGACAAATTCAAAGTTATACCGCTTGGTTTCCGCTGAGCTCCAGTCGATATTACCGATCAGGATAGCGCTGAGTATCCGGATGTATTTCCGGAGATCAGCGTTATCAGGATCAACACCGGGGAGTTCATTGGCCAGGGTTACAAAGCGCTGAATATCTTTGTCGTGGATCATCACGGTTTCCCGGATAGCGCTTTGCAGATCCGTTTGCCGTTCTTCTTTTACGATGATCACCATGTTGTGCTTATCGCCGTGTTCCAGCTCTTTGGTGAGGGAAAACAGGTCGTTTGCCCAGCATACGGCGTTGCGGGCAAGTACCGTCAGTTCGTGTACAGTAGGGTGGTTCAACAGCTCCCGGCTGATATTCACCTCTTCAATAACGGAGATCATATCTGTGGAAATATGCGCTGCGCCAAGAAACTGCCGGGTATTATAAAATTCTGGTACGGTAGGGATCTTACCGGCAGCCACATTATCAAATTCCCATACAGCGGCCTGGAACATCATCTGCAGGCTTTCAATAAAATGTTGCTGCCATTCCGGGGTACTGATAGCCATGAGCCGTATCCATACATCGTGTAAAGCGGTGAATACGCCGGTGTCCGGTCCCGTATAGGTTTCAGGGTGATGCAGGATGGCATTGCATTTATCGATAAACTCCAGCAGGCTATTCCTTGTTTTAATCATATCAGCCCTGTCTACCTGGTTATCCATGGCATCGTCCATCACAAAAAGCAGGCAATTGATGTCGTTGGCCAGCCATAAATTTTTTTCGGATGCTTCCGGGTAGAAACGGGCGGTCATGTAAGCGAAGTTGTCCCCGAGGAATTTCTCAAAATCGGCGCCTTCATGTAGTTTGAACTGTCGGATCCAGTTGTTGGTATGTTGTTCTGTAGACGCAAGGTGGTTGTTGATTTTCGACTCAAAAGGGCAATAGAGGGCAGGGATGGTAATGGATTTCATAAAATTTTTTTCTGAGGATGATCACCGGATAAGATACAATAAAATTTATTTTTTAAGAAGACTAACAGGCATCACTATACGGGAATGCGCTTCGACAGGTACCGGCTGATTTGCTGGTAAAGCAGGTCTGCTTTTACCGGTTTAGGCACAAATCCGTTCGCTGTATACCTGGCTTTTTCAATAATTTCAGGACCCATTTCACCGGACACCAGGATAATAGGCGTGTATAAAAGTGTGATATCGTTGCGTATCATCTCTATAAATTCAAAACCTGTTTTATCCGGCAGGGAATAATCCAGCAGGATAAGATCCGGCAGGATCTCCCTGGCAGTTTCAAGGCCCTGCTGCGCTGTTTCTGCATGATAGCAATTACATCCTACCCGTTGCAGCTGCAGCTCTGTTAACCGCTTGTTGGCATAATCATCTTCTATCAGCAACACGTTTGCGCCGGAAAACTGTTCAAAGGTAAGTGCAGCGGGATTATCTTCCGAAGTGGCGGCATCGGCGGTTTCTTCCAGCGGAATATTGATGGTAAAGGTGCTTCCCCGCCCCGGCATACTGTTAATAGTGAGAGTGCCCTGGAGTTCTTCTATAAAAGTTTTTGCCATCGACAGCCCTAAGCCGGTACCCTCTCCTACCCGTGAGGTGGAAATGAAGGCATCAAAAATGTGTTCCTGGTTTTCGATAGAGATCCCTGGTCCCTCGTCTGCCACATCAATGATCAAACGGTTTTCAGAAACGGATGTGCTTACGCTGATCGTGGTGTTCCTGGGCGTATGCTTGATGGCATTGGATAACAGGTTGCTCACAGCACGGGTAAGCAGGGCTTTGTCCGACCGGATCCTACCGGGCACAGGTTGCCTGAAATCTGTTTGAATCCGCAATCCTTTCAGCACTGCTGCCCGCTTGTAGGAATCCACCAACAGGTTGAGCCAGTTGTACAGTGTGAAAACAGTATAGTTGGGCTTATCAAATTTGCCGGCTTCTATTTTCGACATATCCAGCACGTCGGTGGTCATATCTATCATGTTGCGGGAGGAAGAGTAGAGGATATGGATCAATTCTGAAGGCACGGAAATATTTTCGGGCTCTCCTTTTTCCTCGATCTGCCAAACCAGTTCCCGGAGAATGCCATGCAACGGGTTGATCTGGTTCCTGAAGTCGTGTGATATGCCGTTGAGATAAATTGTTTTATACTTGTTGGCTTTGGCCAGCATATCCGTCCTTTCTTCCACCCTGACTTCCAGTTCCCGGTTGTTTTTATTGATAGCCCTTTCATAAAAATACAGTACCGCACCATTCATGGCCAATACGGCGCCGGTGGCAAAAAGATAGATCAGCTTGCGGTTTACAACATTCAGCGGTAGCTGTGGCAGCAATTGATTCTGCCATACTATTTTCAGCAAAAAGGTCATGAGCAGCACCAGGATAATAGTGCCCCAGCGGTAAGGGGCAGATTTAATGATCAGGAAGGAGGCGCCGCAAAGGAATACCGCCAGTGCTTCTATGTTGATGGCATCGCCCAGGATAGCCCCGTAATACATGGCGCTGGCCGATTGTATAATGAACAGGATAAAGGTAGCCGCGTTGTGCCTGTGAAAATGATTTAAAACGGGGATAGCAAAATAAATGGCGGCCTGTAACAATCCCACTCCTGAAATCATCGGCTGCCGCGCAGTGATCCAGAGTGAAGCGGAAATAATAATACAGAGGGAAGTGATCACCAGGGCAAGGGTGTTAACAATAATGATGGTCCTTTTTTTGTTTAAAGGTGCTGTTTCGTCCACTCCGGCGTATCGTATGGCATTTATGAGGTTCAGTAAACGATTCATAACAGGAGGTTTAAAAATAGTTTTAGTATGGTTTTTTGAGCATTTGATACAGCATGGATAAAATTATTCTCAATGTCGGCATCGGGGCATAAGTAACAGTGTCTGATGATTGCAGGACGATCTATCTGAACTGACGTCTCTAATGGGTAAAACGCTTAACCGAAAGTACATATTATAAATCTATTTTGGAAACAACGGAATTATCATTCCTAAAGATAAACACCTATGTAGATGTGTAAACCTGCGCGTTTTCACAATCATGCGGCACGGTTAATTTAATGTTATTTTTGATATGTAAAACTGATAATGTATTAATGATGGATAATCACCGTAAATACGTTTATCCGGGCATGCTTTTTGCACTATTTATTGTCAGTTTCCATTTATTCAGATCCTTCGAAACCCTTCACCACAGAGAGAAAGCAGATCAAGTCCACCTCTACTCCATTTTAACAGGAGGAGCACAGCGGTCCCTATGTATCTGTATAGCATGTGCACGGCTATTCTTCGTTATCGACAAGCTATACATCAAACAATTAAAAATCAATATGATCTGCACATTTAATCAAATATTTA
>NZ_DATMTE010000761.1:0-11006 GCF_035564935.1 Chitinophaga sp.
ATCTTTTTTATGACTAAGTTTTATACAGCTTTTACCAGGAAATAGCTTTTGCCTTTTTGCAGCAAAATGTATTTATCTCTCAGTAATGAAGAGGTATTTACGATCATATCAATACCCGGTACTTTTATTTTGTTCACGCTCACGCCACCGCCCTGTACTGTTTTACGGGCTTCGCTTTTGCTGGGAAAAATACCGGTTTCAGCGAGCAGGCTTACAATATCCTTACCTGTTTCCAGTTCAGCTCTTGGTACCTCAAACTGCGGAACACCATCCATCACATCGATCAGATCCGATTCAGAAAGAGATACCAGTAATTCGGCAGTATTTTTATTGTACAGTATAGACGCTGCTTCTACCGCGAAATTATAGTTTTCTTCACCGTGAATAAATACAGTTACTTCTTTAGCAAGGCGTTTTTGTAACAGTCGTTGCCCCGGATCTTTTCTATGTTCTTCTATCAAAGCTTCTACTTCCGGTTGTTCCATGAAGGTGAATATTTTGATATAGCTTTCTGCATCCACATCGGTTGTTCTCAGCCAGAACTGGTAGAACGCATAAGGGGAAGTGCGTTTAGGATCAAGCCATACGGTTCCCTGTTCGGTTTTACCGAACTTGGTACCGTCTGCTTTTTTGATCAGCGGACAGGTAAATGCGAATGCTTCGCCCCGTGCTTTACGACGGATCAGCTCTGTGCCTGTAACAATGTTGCCCCACTGATCGGAGCCGCCCATCTGCAGTTTACAGTTTTTGGCAGTATATAAATGATAGAAATCGTAGCCCTGTATCAGTTGATAGGTAAATTCAGTGAACGACATCCCGTTGTCGCCTTCGATCCTTTTTTTTACTGAATCTTTGGCCATCATATAGTTAACGGTGATATGTTTACCGGTGTCGCGGATAAAATCGAGGAAGGTAATGTGTTGAAACCAGTCGAAGTTATTCACCATTTCAGCTGCGTTTGGTTTGGCAGCATCGAAGTCGAGGAAGCGCTCCAGTTGGGCTTTAATACCAGCCACATTTTTTTGCAGGGTATCCAGGTCCAGCATTTTTCTTTCTTCCGCCTTAAAAGAAGGGTCACCTACCATGCCGGTAGCGCCGCCTACCAGCGCCAGGGGTTTATGTCCTGCCTTTTGCAGGTGCACCAGTAACAGGATGGGTACCAGACTGCCGATGTGCAACGATTCTGCGGTAGGATCAAAACCAATATACGCACTGGTCATTTCCTTTTTCAATTGCTCTTCTGTGCCAGGCATCATATCCTGTAGCATACCCCGCCAGCGCAGTTCATCTATCAGATTCATGATTTTAATAATAATTTTTGCAAACCTACATAAAATTCGCAGGATTCGCCCATTTTAAGGATTCCTGGCTGGTATAACAAATATCTATGTAAATTTATGAAGAAGGCCGGCCTTTTGCACCCAGCTGCCAGCCGTAGATGAATGTGATAGAATTGTTTCTCACCCCCAAATTAAGTATGTTATGAAAACAGTTGTTATTTTTTTTGCTGTACTGTGTTTTGCTATGCCTGTACTGGCGCAGGATTGCAAGGGATACTACTATCTGCTTAATAATGCAGAAATTGAAATGACCATTTTTGATGCAAAAGGAACCGCCAGTGGAAAAACCATTTATAAAGTGACCAATGTGCGCAGGGATGGGAGTGGAACAGTGTCTGATTTTACCAATACGTTTTACGATAAAAGCAATAAGCAGGTAACTTCCGGGACCGGGCATTTCAAGTGCAGCGGTAATGGGGTGTCAATAGATATGAAAATGAGCGTCCCGGCCATGCCGCAGATGAAAGATATGAAAATGGAAGGAAAAACCAACGCGTCTTTTCTCGATTACCCCTCCGGAATGCACGCCGGACAAGAGCTACCGGGCGGTACTTTTGAAATGAGCGGGAATATGAACGGAATGGAAATAGGGATTAGTTATGTGATCAGCAACCGGAAGGTGCTGGGAAAAGAAAAGGTAACCACCCCTGCTGGTAGTTGGGATTGTTTCAAAATTGCCTATGATATTAATTTTCAGATGAAGATGATGGGACAGGGGATTCCAATGAAGTTGGGTGCAATAGAGTGGTTTGCGCCGGATTTCGGACCGGTGAAAACCTCGTCCGGTAAAGATGGGAAAGACATGGGAGGAACAATGATCACTGCGATTAAGAAATAAGTAAAAGGCCCGTTGTTTTTGAACAACGGGCCTTTTACTTTAACTATTTTTCAGGCATTTGGCCAGGCTATCCCTCCAGTAGGGGATATGGAGGCCAAACGTGCTTTTAATTTTTTCCTTATTCAATACGCTGTATGCCGGACGTTTGGCGGCCGTTTTATACTTATCGGATGTAACAGGGTGTATAGCAGTAGTGGCGTTAGTCATTTCTTTAATAGTTACGGCAAAGTCGAACCAACTGGTAACGCCTTCATTGCTGTAATGATATACACCACCAATGGCAGTTTCGGGGTTGGCTGTTTTGTATTGTAATATATCCAGGATGGCTTTTGCCAGGTCTCCCGCATAGGTAGGGGTACCGGCCTGATCGAAAACAACATTCAGTTCCTGTTTTTCCTGCATCAGCTGTCGCATTCTTTTTACGAAGTTAACCGCATATTCAGAGTAAAGCCAGGATGTCCGCAATATGATGGTATCGGGGTTATAGCCGGTAGCAGCAGCCTCGCCACGTACTTTAGAGGCGCCGTAAATGCTTTCCGGATCTGTTTCGTCATTTTCGGTATAAGGCACATTCTGTTTGCCGCTGAACACATAATCTGTGGATATATGTACCAGTTGGGCATTATGTTGGGCGCATATTTCAGCCAAACCCAGCACTGCCTGGAAGTTCAGCAGGAATGCCTTGTCTTCGTCTTCCTCTGCTTTATCCACTGCTGTATAGGCAGCACAGTTAATGCACGCATCGATCTGCTGCGCGGAAAAATAAGCTGCCAGGGCATCCGCATCGGTGATATCCAGGTCCTGATAATCGGTATATAACAGGTTGAATTGCGGGTAATCGCCTGCTACTTTTTGCAGGGCTTGTCCTAGTTGGCCATTTCCGCCGGTAACAAGAATATTCTTCATAGCAAATGATCAGCTGTTAAAAATGAAATTATGTTGAATGTTTGCCAATGTAGGAAGGATCAGGTCTTTTTCAGAAACAATTGCATCATCCAGGTTGATACCCCAATCAATACCAAGGGCAGGGTCGTTATAAATGATTCCGCCTTCACTGCCTTTATGGTAGAAGTTATCGCATTTGTACATTACCTCTGCCGTTTCACTGATCACCGCATAGCCATGTGCAAATCCTTTAGGTACCAGTAGTTGTAATTTATTGCCGGCGCTCAACTCAATTGCAAAGGATTTGCCGTAGGTAGGGGATCCTTTACGGATGTCTACAACGGCATCAATAATGCTTCCTTCAAGTACCCTTACCAGTTTGGTTTGTGCATAAGGCTCCAGCTGATAATGAAGGCCACGAAGCACACCATAGGTAGAGCGGGCCTGGTTATCCTGCACAAATTTATACCCAATACCTTCAGCGCTGAAGGTATTGGCATTATAACTTTCAAAAAAATATCCACGATGATCTCCAAAAACATTGGGCTCGTAAATTAACAGGTCGGGTATCCCGGTTTGTTGAAAAGGCATGTGTAATAGCTGTAAGTGATGAGCAGATAGTTTTGAACCAACTACTGCACCACTATCTTTTTTGATATTGTTCGTTATAGTATTGTTGGTAGTTTCCGCTGGTAACATTGTTGAGCCAGGTTTCATTTTCCAGGTACCAGTCCACTGTTTTTTCCAGGCCCTCTTCAAACTGGAGCGAAGGCGCCCATCCCAGTTCTTTATTGAGCTTGGTGGCATCAATAGCATAGCGGAGATCGTGCCCTGCCCTGTCTTTCACAAAAGTGATCAATTGGGCTGAGGTGCCTTCGGGACGCCCCAGCTTCCTATCCATGATCTTACACAGTAGCTGGATCAGGTCAATATTTTTCCATTCATTGAAGCCGCCTACGTTATAGGTTTCACCTACTTTGCCGTGATGGAAAATAGTATCAATTGCACGTGCATGGTCATTTACAAACAACCAGTCGCGAATATTTTCACCTTTCCCATAAACGGGTACCGGCTTATTGTTTTTAATATTGTGAATGGCCAGCGGTATCAGCTTTTCCGGGAAATGATGCGACCCGTAGTTATTGGAACAATTGGAGATAACAGCTGGTAAATGATAAGTGTGATAATAAGCCATTACAAAATGATCTGAACTGGCTTTTGAAGCGGAATAGGGAGAGCGCGGGTCATAGGCGGTAGTTTCAAGGAAAAATCCTTCATCTCCCAACGATCCGTACACTTCATCGGTAGACACATGATAGAACAGTTTGCCGGTCATGTTATCTTTCCAGTGTTTCCGTGCATTGTTCAGCAATACTGCAGTACCAAGTACATTTGTTTTGATAAATGCCAGCGGATCCATGATAGAACGGTCTACATGGCTTTCTGCGGCCAGGTGAATCACACCATCAAACTGATACCTGGTAAAAAGCTCATCAATAAAAGATTCTTCTGTAATATCACCTTTCTCAAAAATGTAATTCGGTTTATCTTTTACATCCACCAGGTTTTCCAGATTACCGGCATAAGTAAGCGCATCGAGATTTACAATCTGGTAGTCGGGATATTTGTTGACAAATAACCGTACCACATGAGAGCCAATGAATCCGGCACCGCCGGTGATTAATAATGTCCGCTTCATTCCAAATGAATTTTTACTTTAAGGCTTCTTTAAAATATTCGTAGGTGATCTTTAATCCTTCCTGCCTGCTTACTTTTGGCTCCCAGCCAAGCAGGGTACGGGCCTTGGTGATATCCGGCTGCCGTTGTTTGGGATCATCTTTGGGCAACGGTTGATAAACAATTTTTTGTTTGGAACCCGTTAACGCAATGATTTCCTCTGCAAACTGGTTCAGCGTAATTTCCTGTGGATTGCCGATGTTAACCGGCAGGTGGTAATCGCTTAACAATAAGCGGTAAATGCCTTCCACCAAATCATCAACATAGCAGAATGACCGGGTTTGTTTACCATCGCCAAATACAGTGAGATCCTGGCCATTCAGTGCCTGGCTCATAAATGCGGGCAATGCACGTCCGTCATTAAGTCGCATACGCGGACCGTAAGTATTGAAGATACGGATGATACGTGTTTCCACACCGTGGAAGTTATGATAGGCCATTGTAATGGATTCCAGGAATCTTTTGGCTTCATCATATACTCCTCTCGGGCCAACCGGATTTACGTTTCCCCAATATTCCTCGGGTTGCGGATGCACATTCGGATCTCCATATACCTCAGAAGTGGAGGCTACAAGGATACGCGCCTTTTTTTCTTTTGCCAGTCCCAGAAGGTTATGTGTACCCAGTGATCCTACTTTCAGTGTCTGGATAGGCATCTTCAGGTAGTCGATCGGACTGGCCGGGGATGCAAAGTTCAGTATATAATCGAGTTTTCCGGGAACATGTACGAACTTGGTAACATCGTGATGATAGTATTCAAATTCCGGTAGCGGAAAAAGGTGTTCAATATTTTTGATATTGCCGGTAAGAAGGTTGTCCATGCCAATTACATGAAATCCTTCTTTTATAAACCGGTCGCAAAGGTGAGACCCCAGGAATCCGGCAGCACCTGCAATGAGTATTCTTTTCTTTTCCATACGTCAGGTATAAATAAATAGTTACAGAATAGCCGGTATGCGTCCTACACTTTCGTAATGATAGCCAAGTTCTTTCATACGGGATACTTCGAAAAGGTTCCTGCCATCAAAAATAGCCTGATTTTTAAGGGTGGCCGAAATTTTATGGAAGTCAGGAGTTCTGAATACGCTCCATTCAGTTGCAATGATCAGGGCATCTGCATTTTCCAGGCAGTTGTATTGATGATCAGCGTAAGTGATCCTGTCTCCCAGTATTTGTTTTACGTTTGTCATTGCTTCAGGATCGAAAACGCTTACTGTGGCGCCTTCGGTAAGTAACGCATCAATGATGTATAATGCTGGTGCTTCCCTGATATCATCTGTATTGGGTTTGAAAGCAAGCCCCCACAGTGCAAAGTGTTTGCCCTTCAGATCGTTTTTAAAGAAATTTTTTATTTTAGGAAGAAGGAACAGCTTTTGCGTTTCATTTACATCCATTACGGCATTAAGGATCTTAAATTCATACTGGGCATCTTCAGATGATTTTACCAATGCCTGTACGTCTTTAGGAAAGCAGCTGCCACCATAGCCGATACCGGGAAAAAGAAAACGTTTACCGATACGATCATCACTACCAATGCCCCTGCGTACCATATCCACATCAGCGCCGAGCTTTTCACACAGTATCGCAATTTCATTCATGAAAGAGATCTTTGTGGCAAGGAATGAATTTGCCGCATATTTGGTAAGCTCTGCGGATTTCTCATCCATAAAAAGAATAGGATTTCCCTGTCTTACAAAAGGAGCATACAGTTCACCCATTACTTTTCTGGCCCTTTCGGACGTAGTGCCGATCACTACCCTGTCCGGTTTCATGAAATCATCTACTGCCACACCTTCCCGCAAAAACTCAGGATTGGAAACTACATCAAACGGCGTCTTGCAATTTTGAGCAATGGCGGCGGTTACTTTTTCGGCTGTACCAACCGGTACAGTGCTTTTGTCTACAATCACCTTGTAGTCGGTCATGATTTTACCGAGATGCGCTGCCACATTCAACACAAAGGAAAGGTCTGCGGCTCCATCTGCTCCGGGAGGAGTTGGCAATGCAAGGAAAATTACCTCCGCATCTTTAATACCTTCTTCCAGACTTGTGGTAAAGAACAAACGCCCTTCTTTAAGGTTCCTCTCAAATAATTTTTCAAGACCAGGTTCGTAAATAGTAATCTGGCCTGAAGAAAGCTTTTTTACTTTGTTGGCATCAATGTCTACACAAGTGACATCATTTCCTGTTTCTGCAAAACAGGTACCGGTTACAAGACCTACATAACCAGTTCCTACTACTGTAATTTTCATGTGGGGTGATTATTTTAAAAATGATTTAACGGACTGGATAATATATTCCAGCTGATCGGGATCCATTTCAGTGTGTATTGGCAAGGAAATCACCTTTGTGGTGAGATTATCGGTTACGGGAAGATCAAAAGCTGCACCACCAAAGTGCTCGAACATTTTTTGGCGGTGAGCCGGAACAGGATAATAGATCATTGCAGGAACTTCTTTTTCAGCCAGGTATTTCTGCAGTTCATTCCTGTCTGCGCCATTCAGCTGCAGTGTATATTGGTGAAATACATGGTAACTGTAAGGCGCACGGTAAGGTGTTGTTATCTGGGGCATATCTGCAAACGCAGCGTCATAAGCGTCGGCCACTGCACGGCGCGCTGTAATATATTCATCCAGCAAAGGAAGTTTAATACGTAAAACGGCAGCCTGTACGGAATCGAGACGGGAGTTACAACCTACCACGTCATGATAATAACGTGCAGATTGGCCATGATTGGCTACCATGCGGATTTTTGCAGCCAGGTCATCGTCGTTGGTGAAAATAGCACCGCCATCTCCATAGCAGCCCAGGTTCTTGGACGGGAAGAAGGAAGTACAACCAATATGCCCGATGGTGCCGGCCTTTTTCTTTGTGCCGTCGGCAAAAGTATAATCAGCGCCAATTGCCTGTGCATTATCTTCAATCACATACAGCTTGTGTTTCGCCGCCAGCGCCATCAGCGGTTCCATATCCGTTACATGACCATATAAATGTACCGGCACAATAGCTTTGGTTTTAGGTGTAATTGCCTTTTCTACGGCAGCTATATCCACACAATATGTTTGAGGATCCACATCCACGAAAACGGGTTTCAGCTGCAGCAGGGCTATTACTTCCGCCGTAGCAATGAAAGTGAAAGAAGGAGTTATTACCTCATCACCTGGTTCCAGCCCCAGCGCCATCATGGCAATTTGAAGTGCATCCGTACCATTTGCACACGGGATCACATGTTTTACTCCCAGGTACGACTGTAACTCGCTGCCAAATTGCTGAACCGCACCTCCATTAATGAAAGCTGAACTATCCAGCACTTCGCCGATGGCGGCATCTACCTGTGATTTAATCTTCGTATACTGGCGTTTCAAGTCCACCATCTGAATAGGAACCATATGATCGTATATTTTTATTTTGTTTAAAGTGTGCAAATTTACAAATTTTGGGATTGGCTGGGGATTATCTTTGCATTCAGCTGAAAATTAAGTAAAAGTACGCAGGAGAATGATAGCAAAAGGAATTTATAATGCAGGGCTTCAATTATACAAAGCGGGAGTACGCCTGGCTGCATTTACAGGGAAAACCAAAGCCCGTCGCTGGCTGGAAGGCCGGCAGAACTGGCGGTTGCGCATGCAGCAGGCTGGTGTTGGCACACATCCCGTGATATGGATCCATGCTGCCTCACTGGGCGAATTTGAGCAGGGAAGACCCGTGCTGGAAGCCATTCGTGCTACCTGGCCCTCGTATAAAATGCTGTTAACTTTTTTTTCGCCCTCCGGGTACGAAGTGCGGAAAGACTACAAAGGCGCTGATTATGTGTATTACCTGCCCCTGGATACAAGTGGCAACGCCCGCGATTTCCTGGATATTGTTCAGCCCGCCCTGGCTATCTTCATAAAATACGAATTTTGGTATCATTATCTTACAGCCCTCCATCAGCGGAATATTCCAACCCTGTTGGTATCCGGCATTTTCCGGCCCGACCAGGTATTTTTTAAAGGATATGGGAATATGTTCCGCCGCCTCCTGCAACAACTCACGCATATTTTTGTACAGAACGAAACCTCACTTGAACTGCTTCACGGAATAGGGCTTCAAAACTGCAGTGTTAGTGGTGATACCCGGTTCGACCGGGTAGCAACGTTGCTGAATGAATACCGGGAATTGCCTGAAATTTCCGCTTTTTCCGGAAAAAGCAGGTTAGTTGTGGCGGGTAGCACCTGGCCAGCCGATGAAAAAGTATTGAGCGACTGGTGGAAAGAAAAAGAGGAAACAGACATAAAATTGATCCTTGCTCCACATGAAATTCATGATGGCCATATTCAGTCGGTTCTGGCCCTGTTCCCCGGGGCACAGCTTTTTTCCGGTTTAAAGAACGGGGGAAGTAGCGGGTCGGATGTACTGATCATAGATAACATTGGTATGCTCACCGCGCTTTACCGCTACGCTTTTATTACCTACGTAGGCGGCGGTTTCGGTAAAGATGGTGTACATAACGTGCTGGAACCGGCGGTTTACGGCAAGCCGGTGATCATAGGACCGGAGTTTGCCAGGTATTTTGAAGCGGTGGAGCTGGTGGCTGCAGGCGGAGCGTTGGTAGTACATAATTACAGGAATCTACATACTTACATGGAGGGGCTGCTGGCAAACACGGCATCTTACAACAATATAGCCGCTATTGCTGGAAATTATGTGGGCGCCAATACAGGCGCCACCCGGAAAGTATTGGATTATATTCAGGAAAAGCGTTTTCTCAGCAATGAATAGAAATGCTGCACCAGGTGATTGTCATCTTCCCAGCCCTGTATAATTTTTATTTCACGCTGGATCCAGTAATCCGCCTCCCGGAGATTACCAAATTCATTGATGGTTTTAATGGAACGTTCGTACAGGTCGCGGTCGCCCCGGAACAGCTCCTGGATAAACTGGTATTTATCGTTGATGCCAATAGCCTGCCTTAGGTCGTTAATAGGCATTTCTCCGAGTTTTTGCGCCACTTCTACCTGTTGCTGACGTAAGCGGTCATTTAGTGAGGTATTGCTACTGCCAACAAGTTCATTGAGATCCTTTCTAAGCTCGCCGTTACCCGCAGCGGGTGTGGCTTTTACCGGTGGTACATCATCAAACAGGGTAGCGGCAGGTGCGGGCTTCGGTTTTTCTGCCGCCGGTTGGTTAACCACCAGCGTAGGAATAGGTTGCGCCGTTATTACCGGTTCCGGTTTAGGGGGAACCTGGTTTGCAGCAGGAGGTACTTCTGCGGGTGTTACCGGTGTTGGTGCTGCCTGTTCACCCGTTAAAGGCTCCTCTGCCTTTGCTGCGCGGGTGTTAATATCTTCCGTAAGAATTACCGTGTTACGGGTAGGTACATCATTTAGTCTTGCTGCACGGGCATTCACTTCTTCCGGTTCGGGGGAGACAACGGGTGCTTCCTCCGGTTTATTTGAAGGTAATGTTGTAGTTTGCGGCGCAGCAGCTGCAGGCATTGCTACTGCTACAGGTTGCTGTACCGGCATAATTACCGCGATATTTCCCTGGGTAGATTGTACCTGTTGCTGATGTAGCTTGTTACGTGCATGCAGCACCTCTGCCTGGAGCAATTGCGCGTAATACGAAATTGCTGAAAGCTCAGCCCCGGAATTTTTTAATTCCTGCAGTTTATCAATTAATGCATTAATTTTTTCCATGCCTTAATTGTTAACGGGTTAGTGATGGAAATTATTTTATTTTCATAAAATTAGAATATTTTAATTAATTAGTAATCAAATTAGTATAATATGTTTATTGAACCTTCTCTTGCAGGAGGGCGGAGGGGCTGGATTGAGGTCATTTGCGGCTCTATGTTTTCGGGGAAAACCGAAGAACTGATCCGCCGGCTCAAACGGGTGCGTATCGCCAATCTAAAAGTGGAAATATTCAAACCCGCGGTAGATACCCGTTATGATGAAGGAAGCATTACTTCTCACGACGAAAATAAGATCATTTCTACTCCCATAGAAAACTCCCAGCAGATACTGTTACTCGCCCAGGAGGTAGATGTAGTAGGTATTGACGAGGCACAGTTTTTTGACGACGAATTACCTAATGTATGTGATCAGCTGGCACTTCGCGGGGTACGTGTTATCATTGCCGGACTGGATATGGATTTTACAGGAAAACCATTTGGCCAGATGCCTTTCCTGCTGGCCAAGGCCGATTACATTACCAAGCTGCAC
>NZ_DATMTE010000762.1:0-1995 GCF_035564935.1 Chitinophaga sp.
TAATCAGTTTAATCCTGCAATAAGACAATTTACATCGCCGAAGGCGATCCCTATTCTATTGTGAAAGCCTTCTTCAGCCGGATGTCTTCCGAGGAAGCGCCTGCCAGTACTTCAAATTCACCGGGTTCTACGGTCCAGTTCATGTTGCGGTCCAGGAGGGCGAGTGCGTCGGGGTGTAATGTGAAGTGCAGGGTTTTCTTTTCGCCCGGCGCCAGGGTGATGCGTTCAAAGCCGCGGAGCTGCATTACATAGGTGGTTACGCTGCTTACTTTGTCTTTTATATAAAGCTGTACTACTTCATCGCCTTTACGTTTACCCGTATTCGTTATATCCACGCTTACCTGTATATCGCCCTGGCTGGCCTGCTTTTCAGGGGTTACCACCAGGTTGCTGTAGGCAAATGAGGTGTAGCTGAGTCCATACCCGAAAGGATACAGGGCGCCGTTCACACTCGTACGGCCGTAACCGTTATTGCCTGAAGATGGTTGCCCTGCGTGCGATCCGGGCTTGTACGGAAAGTTCAGTTCTATTTGTCCCATTGTTTTGGGGAAGGTGACCGAAAGGCGGCCACCGGGATTATAATCTCCGAAGATGGTTTCGGCAATGGCTGTACCTCCCTGCGGACCAGGGAACCAGGCTTCCAGTATAGCGGGCAGGTTTTGTTGTTCCCAGTTAATGGTGAGGGGTTGCCCGTTGATCAGTACGGCAATCACCGGTTTGCCCGTAGCGTGTAATGCCTGCAGCAGCTGAAGCTGCCGGCCGGGCAGGGAAAGGTCAGTGCGGGAAAGACTTTCCCCTACCCGTTTTTCGTCTTCTCCCACAACGGCAATGATCACATCCGACTGCTGCGCTTTACTAACGGCGTCGGCTATACCGGCTTTTTCTGCGGAGTCCAGCGGAGTGGGCACCAGTTCTGTGCCGGGCCACCCGGGATTTACGATATCACAGCCTTTGGCATATTGTACGGTAATGTTTTTGCCGGCTTGTTGGGTGATGCCTTCCAGTACAGAAGTTACTTTATTATTGGAGGGGCCGTAACGGCTTACCGCGTGGGTGGTGGCATCCGCCAGCGGACCCGTTACCAGGATACGGCGTACCTGTTGTTTGTTCAGCGGCAGGGTTTCTTTTTCATTTTTCAGGAGTACCAGTGATTCGCGGTTCAGCTGAAGTGCAAATGCTTCGTCCGCAGCAGTATGTACCCCTTTATCCGCTAGTTTTGCCTCCGTATAAGGATGATCAAATAAACCAAGACGGAATTTTACACGGAGCACATCTGCTACCCTGCTGTCGATGGTTTTCATAGACACTTTGCCTTCCTTTACGAGTTCACGCAGCGGCATAATAAACTGTTGCGGCGGGGTGAAGTTGGTGCGTACGTTCAGGCCGGCTTCCACGGATTGTCTTACAGCGTCTTTATAATCCGCCGCCACATGATGTTTACTGAAAAGATATTCTACGGCTTCACTGTCGGACACTACGTAACCATCAAAGCCATACACCTGCCGCAGCAGTTGTGTGAGAAAATAATAGCTGCCGGTGATGGGTTCTCCGTCCCAGTCGTTGTAACTGCTCATTACACCCATGGGATGCGCTTCTGTGATCACGCGGCGGAACGGGTACAGGTATACCTGGTGCATTTCCCGCGGCGCCACGTGGGGATCCGTACGGGCATCGCCATCACGGCCGCCTTTGGGAACGCTGTATACTGCGAAGTGTTTCAGTGTGGAGGCCACTCCTTCCTCCTGCACGCCCAGGGTCATTTGTTTGCCCAGTTCTGCTACCAGGAAAGGGTCTTCCCCATAGCATTCCACTACCCTTCCCCAGCGTGGGTCCCTTGCGGGGTCAAGGATGGGTACGTATACATTGGTATACCCCAGCAGCCTGGCTTCCCGGCCTACAATATGGCCGGCGCGGCTCACCAGGTCTTTATTCCAGGTGCTGCCTATACCAATAGGCGCACAAAGCGGCGTGGCCCTGTCGTGGCACAGGCCGTGA
>NZ_DATMTE010000763.1:0-9300 GCF_035564935.1 Chitinophaga sp.
AATCAAACTAATATTACGCTGACTATACTGATTAATTTGATCTTTAGATTTATTTAAAACAAAGAAGAAAGATACAAGAAGAATATCCGCTTTTATCTCCCTTAATTATTATCAAACTCTAAAATAAAAATCAAACTAATATTACGCTGACTATACTGATTAATTTGATCTTTAGATTTATTTAAAACAAAGAAGAAAGATACAAGAAGAATATCTGCTTTTATCTCCCTTAATTATTATCAAACTCTAAAATAAAAATCAAGCTAATCATTATAATCAGCGTAATCCGGAGTCAGACAAAATCCGCGACAATCTACGCGCGCCTGCGCGCGAAGGAATTAACTCTTCTGCGTCTTCCCGCTGAGCACAAATAGAATTGAGCCTAAAACAATCAATCCTATTTTAATGCCCCACGCAGGTCCTTCTCCCCATTTATAGATCCACATTAGTATTCGGGGTACATGGTTAAAGAAACCGGTAACAATGGATAAAAGGCCAAAAATCACTAAAAGGGATGCTATTCTTTGCATATAAGGGTTATTTACGGAATGAATAATGGTTGACGCATTACATGAGGAAACTGAACTTATTCTCGAACATAGGGCCAACAACAGGTACAGGCTTTCTTCGGCCATTCATTGCATTGATGATGCCCAGCACCCACAATGCCAGTATGACGATGTTTGCATACACTACTACAGACAGGGAAGGCACAATACGCACGATGATATTAATGGCTGCTCCAAGGATAAAGCTGATAATAGCAATGCCTAACGATTGCTTCAGGTGATAGGTTACGAAAGGATCACGTTCCTTGTCTTTATACTGAAAAAATGCAATCAGCCATCCGATAATCGTGATGTAGGAAATGATAGCCAATGTTTTCTTGTCCATGCTGTATTCGTTTTAGATTGTTAGTTTGTTGCAACAAAGCTACGACCAGCAGGAAGGGTTTCTTATCCCTGAAATCAGCTAATTTTTTAGATCAAACCAAATTGAGTGGCAAATTTTATGACGGCAGTCATGGTATTTACATCAAATTTATCCATCAGGTTTTTACGATGACTTTCCACAGTGTGGGTGCTGATAAACAGCTGTTCGGCTATCTGCCCGGTGGTCAATCCTTTACTTACAAGCACCATGATCTCTTTCTCCCGGCGGGTGATCTTGGGTATTTCCGTTAGTTCGCCTTCCTGTACCTGGCTTACGATATTGCGCGATGCGCGGCACAGGTATATTTCCCCCTTCAAGGCGGCATTGATAGCCATAATAATTTCATCGCCAACCGCATTCTTCAGCACATAACCATTAGCACCGCTATTAAGTACATTCTTAATTACCGGGCGTTCGTTGTGTACGCTCAGTGCAATAATGCGTACATCCTTATCATATTTGCGAACCTGCTGGCAGAGATCTATTCCATTGATGTCCGGTAAATTAATGTCGAGGAGCACCACATCAGGCGCCAGGTCTTCAATGGCCTGCAGGCCTGCTTTGCCGGTATCGAAGCAACCGGTCACGGTTACATCTTCCCGGCGCGACAACAGGTTCTTCAATCCTTCCATTACAATAGGGTGGTCATCTATCAGCAATACTTTTATCATAAACTACAATCATTTTACAACACATTCAATATTAAATGCAGCACCTGTTCCGGGGGCCGATGCTATTTCAAGGGAGCCATTCAGCATTTCCACGCGGGACTGTATATTAGCCAGCCCGGCGCCTTTAAGCGATTGAAGATGAGCGGTGTCAAATCCTTTCCCGTCATCTTCCACTACAAGGAAAAGCTGGTTGTCGCGCTGTTGCAGCTGTACCAGGATCTGCGATGCGGCAGCATGTTTCACGGCGTTGTTCACCAGTTCCTGCGTAATACGGTACAACGTTACCTGCCGGCTGGCGCTCATGTTATTCCGGTAGTTATATACCTGGCAGGAAACGGGAACGCCTGATTTTTTAAGCCCGTTGCAGTATTCTTTGATGGCTTCTCCCAGCCCGTATTTGATCAGCACTTCCGGCATCATGCTCCTGGCTATCCTGCGGAGTTCGTCCACGGCACTATCCAGGTGATGCATGGTTTTATGAACAATAGCTTGCCGGGGCGATGATGTTCCCGGCTCTTGTAATGCGGAGAGCTCTATTTTTACACCGGAGAGCAGCCCGCCGAGACCATCGTGCAAATCGCGCGCAAGACGGGTGCGTTCCTGTTCCTGGCCTTCCAGCATAGCAGATAGTACTGACATGCGATGCGCCTGGTTGATCTGGTCCAGCTCCAGGTTATGCAGCCGCTGCTTTTGTTTAAGAGCGTTGGACCGCTGCTTGAAAGCATAATACAGGAACGCTGCGGCAAGGAATAAGGCGATGGTAAGCGCCGAGTATATTTTATTGAGCTTACGGTTATAGGTGAATCTCTCGCCCATTGTTTTCAGTTCCTGCTCCCGTTTGGTGGTTTTGAAATTGGCATCCGTAAGTGCCTTTTGTTGTACTTCCGCCTCATATTTTGCATTGAGCAGCGATTTATCTTTTAGGATGGCGGCATATTTTGCAGCCAGTAATGCCTGGTCTTTTTGCCCGGAAAGATACCTGGCGTGGATCAGTTCCCGGTTCCGTTGCTCCGCAAGTAACCGTATTTCCAGCAGGGCCTTTTCTTTGCGGGCCATTTCATATTTGGCTTCCAGGTCTTTGGCCTTGTTCATTTTTTCCCCATCAAACAGTTCCTTGTAGATATCCATGTACTGTTTGTAGTTGAAAAGCGCCGCGGAAGTGTCTTTCCTGAGTTCGTAAAGGGTTGCCAGTCCGAGGTATGATTGGGAAAGATTGTATTTATCATAGAGGGGATCCTGCACGGTGGTAGCAATAGCGCCGTTGTAATATTCAATAGCCTCGTTATAGTCGCCGCGGTTATAGGCCATATTGGCCAGGGTATTATATACGCCGGCTTCCACTACATATTGTTTGGTCATCCTGCCTTCTTCCAGCGCTATATGATTGTAGTAGTCGATACTGTCTTTATTGGCTGCGGTGGCGGGCATGTTCTCCGCGAAAATATTGGCCAGCCCGGCGGCGGCGAAGGGTATATCGCTGGGGTTAATGAGCCGTTGCCTGTTGGCCCGGGCAATATTGAGTGCATAGCGTATATAAAACAAGGCGGAGTCCAGCGCCTCTTGCCGGGAATTGTCGCTGCGGTAAAGGTTGGTGAAGTAGGAGCCCCGTTCCTGGTTAGCGCTGATCAGTTTATCCAATGTGCCCAGTTTGTTGGCTGCGGTTAAGGAAAGCCGGGTGTATTTTTCTACATTCACCAGGTCGTACCACCTGAAGTAAATGCCTGCCAGTTCAGAATAAATAGCTTGTTTGTATTTTAATGCATCCGGATCATTCTCCAGCATGTCGAGGGCCTGCTGCAGTGTGTGAATGCCCTCCGTTTCTTTGTGGGAGCGGATTTCCAGCCAGGCCTTCATGTACTGCACATATCCTTTCATGAGGCGGCTGCGCGACCGGCCTATGTAATAGTTGGCGCTGTCCAGGCATTCGTAGGCCGCGTTTTCATCTCCCATAATGTAATAGGAAGCAGCCATCATACCGTAGGTATGTGCACGGTATTGACCGTCTTTCATGGGGGCAGCCATCGCCAGGGAACCACGCAGGATGCTCAACCCTTCCTTCCATCCGGAATTAAAGAACACCACCTGTCCAAGCCTGTCCATTGCGTCTATACGTTTTTCCAGCGGCAACTGTGGCTGCGCTATAATGTTACGGAGCGAGTCGGCCAGCAACTGTGCGCTGCTACTGGTGGCGGCAATAAGCAACGTGATAGTGCATATGATACGATATAGCAGGTGCATGGTTTTTTGGATCAGCTGCAAATTTACAATTGTCATGGAATTAAAAATGGCTGATTTCAGGGATATCTCCACGGGGCTGCCGCCGCTACTTTTGTGTTATCAAATCATGAAAACTAAAACAAGATGAGAAAATTTAAAGCCCTTTTCGGCCCCCTCTGTATTGCAGCCGCCAGTACCTTTTTTGCAAGTTGCGATTCGTCTATGAATCCTGTTGAGTATAATAATAAGCTGATGTCTGTGATGAATGAGCAGGAAAAACATATGAATGAAATGAACACGGCGATGGTGAGCCAGGACTTTGCCAAAGCCGAATCGGTCCGTAAAACCTGGGTGGAACAGCTGGACAAATCTATCGGGGAAGTGAACAAAATAGCAGCCGCCAAAGATGACGGAGGTTTGAAACCAGCCGTAGAACAGGGATTGAAGGAATATAAGAAGATTGCAGGCGAGAGCTACAAAGAATTGATAGGACTACGGACAAAAGAAAAAAATGGCGATACCTCCGTGCTGCCGCAGATCCAGGTTACGCTTAACAGGATCAATCAATCGTTTGAAGCGATCGGCGCAAATATCAATAAAGCCAGCTATCAATTCGAAAAGAACCATAGCAAGCCATAGTAACGGTAACCATTGATGTTGTTAGAAGAAGAACCGGGGCTGCCCAAAAGCATCTTTGCTTTTGGGCAGCTTTTTTTTGAGATGGTATTGCTGATCGGGTGCTGCCTGGCTATATATTGGCCGAAAAATTGTACATTGCCACTACAACCGTATCGAGAGTCCGTATCATATCCGAAAAACGATGAACCTAGCCGTATCTGCCAGAGGCAAATTTATTGCCTGTTTTACTATTTCTGTGCTATCCTGTTGTCTGATGGCTTTTACCGCCCATGCGCAGCTGAAAGCAGATTTTACCGCTAATAATACCGCCGATTGCGACCTCCTGGTAACCACATTCACAGATCATTCCACCGGTAACCCCGTATCCTGGCAATGGGACCTGGGCAATGGCACTACTTCTACCGAACAAAACCCGCAAGCCTCCTATGTTACTGCCGGCAGCTATACGGTTAAGTTAACTGTAACAGACGCTGCCGGAGCCACTAATACCATTACTAAAACCAATTTTATCAATGTATGGAGCAAGCCAAAGGTGAACTTCAGCGCCACACCGCCCAGCGGTTGCGCTCCTTTTACTACCACATTTACCGATAAATCCGACCCGGTAGACGGCACTATTACCCAACGTGCGTGGGACTTCGGCGACGGGTTCGATGGTAGTGGCAGCAGCATTGCACATACCTTTAGCAGGGCCGGCGACTACGCGGTAACATTAACGGTTACTAATAGTCACGGCTGTACGAATTTTCTCCGGAGAGAAAAAGCAGTGGAAGCATTACCTGCCATCAATGCGGATTTTACAGTGGCGCAGACAACGCTTTGCCAGGCGCCGGCAGACGTAGTTTTCACCAATACCTCTACGGGCAATGGAACGCTTAGCTATCTCTGGAAGTTTGACGATGGTGCCACTTCTACACTGAAAGATCCCGGTAAGCACACTTTTACCACAGCCGGTAAGCACAGCATTACCCTCACCGTCACCAACGAGCTGGGTTGCTCCGATACAAAAATTGTGAGCGATATTAACCTGGCCAATTATAACACTGATATAGATATACCGGCGCTTGTGTGCGCCAGTAAGGCTAACAGGTTTACGGCAGTTACCACCGGTATTAAGCCGGATAAATATACCTGGGAGATCAATGACCAGCCTTTTGGAGGAAACACCGCTACTATTGCTTATACTCCGGCAGCCGCAGGCCCGCTGAAAGTGAAATTGACAGCCACTTACGGAACCTGCACCCAGGTGGTGGAGAAATCAGCTACTGTGAATGCCTCACCGGCAGTGAATATCAGCAGCGATAACAAACCTGCCTGCACCCTGCCTGTTAACATCAATTTTAACAGTAATTCTTCAGGTGCAACCGGCTGGCAATGGACTTTTGGCGATCAGCAAACATCTACTGCGCAGAATCCTGCACATAGCTATAGCGCCGCGGGCGTTTATAAAGTAAGCGTAGTAGCTACCAATGCCGCCGGCTGCCAGATCAGGAGTGAAGCGGATGTTCCCGTAGTGCAAACCCTCATCACAGCTACAGCCAAGGGCGCCAGCGGATGCGAAGGCATTTCACCAACCTTTACGGCCACCAGCAACAGCAGCGATCTGATAGCCACTTACAGCTGGGATTTCGGAGATGGATCTGCAAAGTCGGCAGAAGCCAGTCCTGCGCACGTGTACCCTAAGGAAGGCACTTACCCGGTAACGCTTACCTATACTACCGTAAACGGATGTACGGGAACCGTAAAATGCCAGCAGGATGTAAAGGTATACCGTAAACCCACAATAGATTTCTCCTCACCCGAAAGCCCAAAAGTTTGCGGTAACTCCACGGTGAATTTCAAGGACCAGTCGGACGTGGGCGACAAATGGGTATGGGATTTCGGCGATAAAACCACCAGCCAGGATAACACGCCAACGCCTAAGCACAGTTACTCAGCTCCGGGTGTATACGATATTACCCTCACCGTTTCTAACGGAACCTGTAATAATTCCCTTACTAAAAAGCAATACATAGAAGCCACGGATCCTTTTCCCCGTTTCACCATGGCTAAAGCGGACTGTAACAACCGTCTTACAGCCACATTTAATGAAAGCTCCACCAAGGCTACCTCCTGGAAATGGGAATGGGGAGATGGAACAGATACGGCTTATACTACACGAACCGCAAAGATTACCCATGTATACCCTAAAACAGGTAAATACAAAGTGCGCCTCACTGTATCTGACGGTACCTGTACCACTACGCTGGAAAGAACAGCCGACATGATTGCCGCTTCACCTGTTGCCATCACCGCAGATAAGAGCACCCTGTGCAGCAGCGATACGGTACATACAAAGATCAGCAGCTACGACCCGGACATCTACGGCATTAACGGGTATGCCTGGCAGGCTAACGGTAAAGCCTATCCCGACAGTACGCTTACCAGCTACCCGTTTACCAACCTGGCGCCCGGCAAACAGACCTTACAACTGGTAGCCACTAACAGGGTAGGGTGTACAGACAGCAGTAACGTGGTAAATGTGGCCGTGCGGGGTCCGCTGGCAGGATACAACCTGCCGTCAGATGTACAATGCCGTGGTACCATGGTAACTTTTACAGATGCCACTGATCTTACCTATAGCAATGGCGTGGCAAAATGGGAATGGGATTTTGGAGATGGAACTCCTTCCCAAACTTTCACCGCACCACCGTTTACGCATGTATACGATACGGCCGGCTATCGTTTCAAACCAGTTTTAAAGGTGACCGACAAAGATGGTTGCTCAAATGTTTACTCGGGGAAAACATTGCAGGTGAATGGACCGAATGCAGATTTTATTGCAGATAAATACGTAGTAACCCCCGGCAGCAATGTTACCTTCACCAATCAATCCACTGATATCGGCGGTACCATAGCAACGGTGCGTTGGGATTTTGGTAATGGAACCGCTTCTTCAACTACGCCCAAAGCGGTTGTTAACTACGCCAATTTAGGTGTATATAAAGTGCAGTTGCGGATCGCTGATAACAACGGTTGTAAAGACACTACCGAAAAGGAGATCAAGGTAACAAAAACGGGTGCTGCCTTTACTTATACTTCTTCCTTTGTAGATGGCAGCAATTGTGCGCCGATGTTATTCCGCTTTACCAATAAGTCTTTTAACTATACCAGCTCCTTCTGGGACTTTGGCGACGGCAGTACATCAGACCAGGTGAACCCCGTACATACCTACACGCTGGCCGGCCAGTATAAGGTAACTTTAAAGGTAAAGGGAAATACCGGAGATGAAGACCAGGTAGAAGAAACCATCGTAGTAACAGGACCGTTTGCAGAAATAACCGCGAACACACAAGGTGGCTGCCAGGAACAGGAAGTAGTGTTTAATGTAGCAGGGGCAAAATCGGCGACTTTCAGCTGGGACTTTACAGACGGCATTATACAGGACACAAAGGATTCAGTGACTACGCATACCTTTAAGAAACCGGGAATATATAATCCCCGCTTGTTGCTGACTGATAATTCAGGATGCCGCGGGCTTGCCTTACTTAAAGATCCGATTGTAATAGACGAGCTGGATGTAAAACTGAACCCTTCCGCCACGGAATTATGCGGGGAAGGCGATGTCACTTTCGATCCCGATTTTACCAGTCACTCTATGAGCCTGGGAATGCCGGCTACCTATCAATGGACCTATGATCCTTCCGTAACCGCTACCGGCGCCAATACCGCCAAACCAAAGTTTCACCTGAATAAACCAGGCACCTACCAGTTTACACTTACTACCACTACGGCCTATCATTGTGAAAAAACGGTATCCGCTACCGTGGTGGTACGCCCGCTGCAGCGGGCATCTATTACCGGCCCTGATAAAGCCTGTAAGGATGTGCCGGTAACCTTTAACGGAACCACTTCCGGTGATGGTGATGTTACCTGGAAATGGAATTTTGGAGGACAGGGTACCGATAATAAACAACAACCCGCTGATCATGCATTTACCACACCGGGCATGATAGATGTAACGCTGGCGGTTACCAATAAGGAAGGCTGTACCGATACTGCGCATCATAGCATCAATGTGCTGCCTTTACCGGACGCGAAAGCCACTGCTCCCGCCGATTTTATTTGTTTGAATAATACAACGGTGCTGCAGGCCGGCGGCGGCGTTAAATATGAATGGACGCCCACCGAAGGACTGAGCAACCCCAACATCGCCAATCCGCAGGCAAGCCCGGTTACCAATACCACCTACCAGGTGAAAGTGACTGACAATAATGGTTGTGTGGATACCAGCAATGTCAGTATCCGCGTGGTGCAACCTTTTACCATCAGGGCTACACCTGATACGGGGCTTTGTATAGGCGACAAACTCCCCCTGATGGTAATCGGGGCCGATAGCTATGTATGGGAAGGGCCGGGGCTTGATAATCCCAATATTGCCACCCCAACGGGCAGCTTAACCAGCATTGGCAGCTACACCTATAAAGTAACAGGATACGATAAAGACGGCTGTTTTTCCGACAACGCATCATTGAAGGTGCAGGTGAATCCCGCGCCAACCGTAATGCTCGGTGGCGATATCCTGGCAATGGCCAGCGTGCCTGTGCAGCTGGGCGCCGCAGTAAGCAATGATGTAGTGCGCTGGAACTGGTCGCCGGTGGAAGACCTGGACTGCAGTACTTGTCGCTCTGTACAGGCGGTTCCCAATCTTACTACCCGGTACGTACTGGAAGTGGAAAACCGTTTCGGCTGCAAGGCTTCCGATGATGTAACCGTACATGTTACCTGCAGCAAAGGCGCAGTATACATGCCCAATGCCTTTACACCCAACGGCGATGGGCAGAATGAATACTGCTATCCA
>NZ_DATMTE010000764.1:0-10224 GCF_035564935.1 Chitinophaga sp.
GCTGATTATACTGATTACACTGATTCGATTTTTTTTGATTTAAAGGATTTGGGGAGATCTAAGCGGATACTTTCGCTAAGATCTCCCCAAATCCTTTTTTCAAAATCCAGAAAATAAAATCAAACAAATCAGTATAATCAGCGTAATCCTGTTCCAAGACAATCGCCGAAGGCGATCCCTCCGCTATACCTTGCCTACGTATAGTTTGGTTTCGTAGTGGAACTTCACCATGCCCTGCTCCTTATATTTTTGGAACAGGTCTTCCAGGGCATGCATCATGGGGATGTGCGACGGATGGCCTTCTTCGGGAACGTATGAGGAGGAAAGTAATCTTCCTTTCAGTGCGGCGAAATCGAATAGCTGGGCGTTCTGGAACACTTTTTCCTGCATGGTGCCAGGTTGAAAAAAAGAAGATAACTGTGACGACCCAACGTTCCTGTGCTCCATATCTTTATAGTCGGTACCGAATTGATGCAGGAGTTTTTCATATCCTTTTTCAAATGGCAGTTCCGCCTGGCGAACGTTCCACATCAGTACCACCCAGGCTTCTTTCCGGCCTATGCGGCGAAATTCTGCAGCAGTAGCCTGCTGATCAAACCAGTGGAATGCGGTGCCTGCCACCACCAGGTCAATGGAGGCATCTGGTAATGTGGTATGTTCAGCAGTGCCGTTCACGGCGATGAAATCAGCGTACCGGTTCAGCAGCTTTTCAGCGGCTTCCCTCATTTCTTTATTGGGCTCCACGGCGTATACCTTGTTCCCGTTATCGAGAAAAGGCTGGGCGGAAATGCCCGTACCAGCGCCTATATCCGCCACTATGGTTTGCCGGGTAAGGCCGGTGGCGGTTTCCAGGTACGGAATAACGGCCACAGGGTAGTGTGGCCGGTATTTGATATAGTTGTTTACGCGTGTACTGAAACGTTCGGTGTTTTTCATACGTAATGAAGTTAGGATTATTCTCCTAATCCTTTAGGTTTCTTCTCTTCATTACCATGCGCTTCCAGGTCTGCCAGTTTCTTCTTACCGTAAGAGAGTTTTGTGATGAGCACATACAATACCGGTACCGTAAAGATTCCCAACACTGTTGCGGCCAGCATACCACCTACTACGGTAAAGCCTATATTAACGCGGGAAGCAGCGCCCGCACCTTGTGCCAGGCACAATGGCAGCACCCCTAAAATGAAGGCGAAAGAGGTCATCAGGATAGGACGCAAACGTAATTTTACCGCTTCCAGGGTAGCGTCCAGCAGCGGCATGCCCCTGTCTACACGTTCCTTACAGAACTCTACGATCAGGATGGCGTTCTTTGCAGCCAAACCGATCAGGGTGATCAAACCGATCTGTGAGTATACGCTGTTGGCCTGTTTCGTTAACGACAGCGCCAGGATGGATCCGAACAATGCAATAGGCACGGCCAGCAATACAGAGAACGGCACCGACCAGCTTTCATACAAGGCCGTAAGCAACAGGAACACAAACAGGATGGATAGTCCAAAGATGAGCGTACTGCTGTTACCGGCTTCAATTTCCTGGAGGGATACGTTGGCCCACTCGAAAGAGAAGTTTTCCGGCAACACCTTTGCGGCCACTTCTTTCAGCGCATTGATACCATCACCGCTACTGTAACCAGGTTTGGTATCGCCGTTGATCTCCACAGAACGGTACAGGTTAAAGTGATTGATTACCGGCGCGCCCGATGCTTTTTTGGTGGTGATCAGTGCGCTGAGCGGCACCATTTGCCCGGTATTATTACGAACGTAATAAGTATTCAGGTTATTGATACTGGTACGGTAGGTAGAATCTGCCTGCAATACCACGCGGAAGCTGCGGCTGAATTTAGTGAAATCGTTCACATATAACCCTCCGAGGAAAGTTTGCAATGCGTTGAATACATCGCTCACGGCTACACCGAGTTGTTTACATTTGTCGCGGTCCACCTCCACATTGAATTGTGGAGTATTGGCGCTGAAGAAGGCGTATGCGCGCGCTATTTCAGGGCGTTGATTGGCTGCCATGAGGAACTGTCCCATTACCTGCAGGAACTGGTTGATATCGGGATTGCTCCGTTGCTCCAGCATAAAAGAGAACCCGCCTGTATTACCCAATCCACGCAGCGTAGGCGATGGAATACAGATTATATTGGCGCCAATGATGCGCCCGGTGGCCATCTGGATTCTTCCCAATACCTTATTCATATTATCCCCGTGTTTGTAACGTTCGTCCCAGGGACGGAGGCTCACGAAGAAGGTGCCGGAGTTAGGCTTGGTAGCGTTGGCCACAAAGTTGATCCCGGTGATACCAAAAAAGTGCAGTACTGCACTGTCTTTTGTCAGGATATCACTGATCTGCGCCACCACTTCCTTTGTACGCTGGGAAGAAGAAGCTTCGGGCAGTTCCAGGGCAATGAACATGGCGCCCATATCTTCCTGGGGAACAAAGGTGGTAGGCGTTTTCTTAAAGAGATAGAATGCGCCGGCAAACAGTAGCGCCATGAGCACCAATACAACCGGCGTTTGGCGGATACTGAACATCACCCCTCTTCCATAGCGGTTGGTAAATCTTTCAAACCATTCATTGAATTTGAAGAAGATCTTGTTCAGCCCTCTCGATTTCTGCGTAAGGTGCGCGGGCTTCAGCAGGATGGCGGTGAGTGCAGGCGTTAACGTTAGTGCCAGGAAGGCCGACAGTAACACCGAGAAAGCGATGGTGAGGGCAAACTGCTGGTACAACCGGCCGCTTACACCAGGAATAAAGGCCACGGGCACAAACACCGCTGCCAGGATGAGGGCGATGGCAATTACCGGCCCCTGTACCTCCGACATGGCTTTGAACGTGGCTTCCCGCGGCGACATCAGGTTGGCGTCGATATGATGCTGTACCGCTTCCACCACCACAATGGCATCATCCACCACGATACCGATAGCCAGTACAAAACCGAACAGGGTAAGGGTATTGATGGAGAAACCCAGCAGCTGGAAAAATATAAAGGTACCAATCAGGGAGATCGGGATCACCAGGATGGGGATGATGGTAGCCCTCCAGTTCTGGAGGAACACAAATACCACGATCACCACCAGGATCAGGGCCTCTACAAATGTTTGTATTACTTCTTCAATAGAGATCTTCACAAAAGAGGTGGATTCAAACGGCACCAGCCATTCCACATCATCCGGGAAACGTTTTGACATTTCCTTCATTTTTGCTATTACCAGGTCGTTCACATCCAGCGCATTGGCGCCGGGCGCCAGGTAGATGGCCATACCGCTACCGGTTTTACCATCAGCCTTTGCTTCAATGGCGTAAGTAAAGGAACCCAGGTCTATACGTGCTACATCGCGGAGGCGAACGAGGCTACCGTTCTGGCTGGTGGCTACTACCACATTACCAAATTCTTCCGTGGTGGCCAGGCGTCCTTTTACACTTACGGTGTATTCAAACGCCTGCGTACTGCGCATAGGCGCTGCTCCTACAGACCCGGCGGGTACCTGCTGGTTCTGTTCCGTGATGGCGCGGGCAATATCGCCGGCGGTAAGCCCGAGGGCCGCCATCTTATCCGGGTTCAGCCAGATACGCATACTATAGTCCTGCGAAAAAGCGTTTACATCGCCCACACCGGCCACACGGGCCAGTTCCGGCTTCAGGTAAATATTCAGGTAGTTATCAAGGAACTCGCGTGAGTGTTTCCCTTTGGGGGAGTTCAGCGCGATTACCATCAGCATATCATTGGAACGTTTCTTAACGGTTACCCCTACACGGCGTACTTCATCCGGCGTACTTGGCAGGGCAAGGCTCACGCGGTTCTGTACATCCAGGGTAGCAATATCAGGATCGGTGCCCAGTTTAAAGCTGACGGTGATACTCATGGAGCCGTCGTTTGCACTTACCGACTGGATGTACATGGCGCCCGGTGTACCATTCACCTGGTTTTCAATGGGGGTGGTTACTGTTTCCTCTACCGTTGTGGAGTTGGCTCCCACATAGTTGGCCCTTACATCTGTTACCGGCGGTGCGATGTCCGGCAGCTGTGCAATAGGGAGGTTAAACATGCAGATGAGCCCTACAATCACAATAATGATAGCAATTACGATCGTAGTATTCTTGCGCTCTATAAATGTTTTTGAGATCATACTGTGATGCTGGTTTAATATTTATGGTTTGGCTGCCCCTGCTCCTGGTCCGGCAATGTTCACGGTATCTCCGGGTTTCACCCGCTGTATACCTTCTACTACGATCCTGTCGCCGGCTTTCAGTCCGCTGGTTACCAGCTGCATGGTATCCGTAACCGGTCCGGGCACAATGTCCCGGGCGCCGATCACATTATCTTTTGAAATGGTGTAAACACTGGTTTCCGATAAGTTCTGGATAATGGCTTTCGCCGGGATGGCTAGCTGAGTAGCCGGTGTGCCGTATTGCATTACAATAACGATGCTCATACCGGATTTCAGCATATTATCCTTATTCTCAAAAACAAGCCGTACCCTTACGGTACCGGTTTGCGGGTCTACAATATTATTGATGGTGAGTACTTTTCCTGTTTCGCCGTAGCGGGTACCATCTCCGAACTGGATAAAGAATTTTTCATCGCCGCCTTTACCTTTCTGGATGCGCAGAAATTCCGGCAGGCGGGCCTGGGGAATATCCATATCTGCAAACATGGGACGTTCATTAACGATGGTGTTGATAAGGGTTTGCCCGGCGTTGATCACATCCCCTACTTTTACCTGTACGATACCGATCTTACCCGTTACCGGGGCGCGTACCACGGCGTGATTTACATCTGTGCCGGCCCTGGCTACAGAAGCTTTTGCGGCGGCTACATTGGCCTGTGCAGTAAGCATGGCGGTGTATGCCTGGTCTACTGTTTGTTTGGAGATGGCATCATGTTCCAGCAGGGATTTATATCTTTCGTAGTCCCGTTGCCGTTGTGCAAGGTCGGCTTCTGCCTGTTGCTGGGTAGCGGCTACCTGCCCGTAAGCGGCGGTATAGCGGCTCCGGTCTATATCATACAGGGGTTGTCCCTTGGTTACATTGCTGCCGTCGGCCACCCGGATGGCTTCCAGGTAACCGGAAACGTCCGGTTTGAGCTGCACAATATCGTGCGCCACCAGGGTAGCAGGAAATTTCTCCGACACGGTATATACGGCCGGTACTACTTCTGCAGCTACTACGGTTGGTTTCATCCCCATCATGGCGGCCTGTTGCTGTTGTTTTTTGCTGTTGCCACAGGCTACAC
This sequence comes from Chitinophaga sp., assembly GCF_035564935.1. GTDB lineage: Bacteria > Bacteroidota > Bacteroidia > Chitinophagales > Chitinophagaceae > Chitinophaga. Next base: position 5,234 of record NZ_DATMTE010000764.1, read on the forward strand.
AGAGTATCATTCCTGCTACATAAAAGGTCCGCTTGTAATTTATTAGATACATATGAGAAATTAATTGCGAATTACGAATGCTGATACTTTATTTGATTTTGCCCATGGCTTTATCCAGGTCTGTTTTGCTGATCAGGGTGTTTAAGAGCGCCTGCACATAATCTACCTGTGCCTGTTTCAGTTCACTTTCCGCTGAAATCACATCCAGGCTGCTGGATACTCCCTGTTCAAATTTGAGCATAATACGGTCGTAAATTCCCTGGGTGAGTCCCATATTTGTTTTCTGGGTGGTGAACCGGGATTTATTGTTCAGATACTGGGTATTGGCGTTGGAGACTTCCAGTTTGATCTGTTGGGACAGGTAACTGAGGTCGTTCTGTGATTTTTTCAGGGTGATTTTATTCTGCCTGATCTGGTGTATCCTTTCTGTGCCGGTAAAAATGGGCCATGCCAGGGTTAATCCCAGTGCGGAGGCGCCAAAACCGGTTTTATAGAGGTCGCCGAAATCTGCCGAGAAATAGTTCCAGCCATAGTTCACATAACCGTTCAGGGATGGCAGGAACGACATCTTCTTACTTTTCAGGCTCAGTTCATTCAGGGCAATCTGGGTGGTTTGAATGTCGTATTCCACGCGGTCCTGCACCTGGTAGTCAATGGTGTCTGATATAAAGGCCTCCACGTTGAGGTCCTGCACTGTTTCTGTAAGGTCCAGTTTTGCTTCCTGCGGCATCCCCATCTGGAACTTCAGTAACTGGGTAGTATATACGAGCAAACGGATCTGGGTTTCAATATCGGTCACCACGTTATTATAGGATACCTGGATCCTGTCTACATCCACCCTCTCGGCCACTCCTACGTCGTAACGGGCTTTGGTATCTTTCAGGGTTTTCTCCAGCTGGTCCATATTGGCTTTGGAGAGACGGATGTTCTCTTCATTGGCCAGCACGGCATAATAGGCTTTTGTGATAGCCACACGGGTATCTATTTCCGTTCTTTTGTAGGTTCTTTCCGCGAGCCCTCCATATACTCTTGCGGCTTTCAGCCCCAGGAAGTAGTCGCTGTTAAAGATCGTCTGGTTTACCTGCCCGGTAACAGCAGATGCGAACTTGGTTCCAAACTGAACGGGGATCCTTACGCCGGAAGTCGGGTTGGTGAGATCGGGTATCAAAGACGTAGCCAGTTTCAGGTTGTCTGTGAAGCTGGCGTTCACATCTGCATGGGGCAACAGCTTCCCGGTGGCTTCTTTGATCTGTTCCCTGGAAAAATCGATATCCAGCCCGGCATTTACGACATCGTTCTGATGTGCAAGTCCATACTGTATGCAATTGGCCAGGTTAAAAGCGAAAGGTCCCTGTTGCGCTGTATCTGTTTGCCCATAAGCTCTTGTTATCCCTGAAAGTAAAATAAAGGTGCATAGAAAAAGACGACAATGCATACGTATTACTTTGAAAGTATATGATGATTGATAGATACTTAACAACAAACAGGTAAAAAGGTTCTGTTGGATAGCCGGCTGTTTTACCATCCCGGGAAATGAACGGAATGGCTAATAATCACCGCTAAAAGCTATTTTCGTATCTTTCGGAAAAGTTATTGTTAACTATGTCTATGTCTGTTATAAAAGAACCCAAACCGTTTTACCGTGAGTTTGAGCTGGAGCGATTGCTTCTTTTCAGTGATACCGTGTTTGCCATTGCCATTACTTTGCTGATCCTTGAAATCAAATTACCTGCCCTCCCGGGCAAAATGCCTGTCAACGGTTACTGGGAATTTTTTGAACCTACCGCCATCCAGTTCCTGGCCTTTGCAGTAAGTTTTGTTTTCATTGGAAATTTCTGGGTACGGCATCTTCAGTTATGCCGGTTTCTCCAAAATTACAATGAAGGATTGATTCATCGTCATCTTTTCTTTTTATTTTTTATTGTGACGTTTCCTTTTTCTACTTCTGCGTTGCTGCATACCAGTTCCCATTTCATGTTACCTTTCTTCATTTACCTCTGTAATGTGGCGGGTTGCCTGGCGGCGCTGTTCTGGATCAGCTATTTTGTTTTCCAGAAAAATCCGGACCTGGCGGTAACAGGGCATCATACCGAAAAAGAGCTGATATACCAGCGGTTTAAATACGGCTTTCTCACCATGGCAACAGGTTTTACATGCATTGCTATGACCTATTTCCTGTTCCCCGAAAATACGGCGTACCAGCGTATCAGTTATATCCTGATCCCGGCGCTGGCATTGTTTAATTATTTCCGTTTAAAGATAAAAAAACGTAATACGCTCCGTCTCGTACACAAAATGGGGGCTAACCACTGAAAAAGCAGCCTATGTTAGAACTTGACAAGAAGGAAGCACAGGTAATACAACGGGCGATACAGTCGTGGCAGCAGGATCGCCTTATCAGTGACGAGCAGGCCGGCGAACTGCAGAAAAGCTACAAGGTGGTGAACACCGACTGGCAAACCCTTACGCTCTATATTTTTATTGCGGCTATTTCCTGTGCCCTGATGGCTTTCGGATCACTGGTGCTGAATGACAAATGGATTGAGATTATAAGGAAGAAGTTTTCGCTGACCGACGGTGTGATTGCCTTGTTATTTGGTGCGCTGACTGTTTTTCTCTGTTACGAGGGATGGCGGCGCAATAAGCATCAGCCCCTGTTTTCATTTAACCGGGAGCTTTTCTGGCTGTTGCCGGTTCTTAGTATAGGCGTGAGCGTGGTATACTTCGGTAAAAGTGTTAACTACCTGGAAGGAAATTATGGCGCCTTCTGGCTGCTGGCTACTGTTTGTTATGGCGTGCTGGGCATTACCCTGCATTCCCGGCTGTTGTGGGTGGCCACCCTGCTTTGCCTGATCCCGGCTTATGTGAAGCTCACCTATTTCCTAACCGGCGATGCTTCCTATTTCCTGGGGATGAATCTCCCCTGCCGCATGGCCTTGCTGGGCGTGTTGCTTACCGGGGTTGCCGGGCTGCTGCGGCAGTTCCGGGTGTATGCTCCCATTAAAGATATTACCTGGAGTGGCGGATGGGTACTGCTGCTTATTTCCGGCTGGCTGATCTCTATTTTCGGTAACTGCGGCACCTGGGATGAATGGCAGCAATTGCGCCAGGTTCACCTGCTGCAATGGGTGATCATTTACACGGCGCTATGCGCCGGTGTGCTCCTGCTGGGGCTCCGTTTGAAAGACGACCTGCTGCGCGACCTGGGGGTGGCCTTCCTCTTGCTGGACCTGTATACCCGCTATTTTGAATATCTCTGGGACTTCACCAACAAGGGCCTTTTCTTTGGCATCCTGGCATTGTCGTTCTGGTGGGTTGGCCGTCTTATTGAAAAAAGGATGAAACAGGGAAATGTGCGAAAATAAAAGGCCTGCGGCCGTTTGTCATCTCCCTGAAAAAACAAACGCCGCAGGCGCTCTGCTAAGCTGCTACTACATCTCCAACGGCTATACCATAACGGCCGGTATCTTTCACACTCCAGTCGTAATTCCCGGTGATCCAGGACCTGAGCACTGATATATAGCGCAACAGTTCATAATCGGTTTCAGTACCTTTCAGCGGAAGCAATTTCTCCAGGGCGATGAAGATCGCCACTTCCTCATTGTGCATGCGGGCGGCTTCGTTGATGGCTTCCTGGAGGCTGCATTGCCTGGCATGCTGTAATACCAGTACGAGATTATGCACGTCGCCCTGGCGGGCTTCCTTTGTACAGGAGAACAGGTCGTTGGCCCAGCAAACGATATTGTTGCATGCCTGGATCATACGTTGTACCAACGGCTGTTCTACCACCTCCCTGCAGAGATAGATCTTCTCAATAATTTCAATGGCCTCGATATCTGCCAGGAGCGCACCGGTAAACGGCCGCATGTGCACATAATCCGCCACGGAGGGAGTGATCCCGGCTTCGCGGTTTTCCGCCTCCCAGATACAGGAAGTAAAATAATCGTCCATGCTCCGGATAAAACGCAGTCGCCATGAGGGGCTGCTGATAGCGCGCATACGTTCCCAGATACTGCTGAGGGCTGCCGGTAGCGGTCCCCCGGTTTCAGGAGTTACCTGGCGGTTGTGATGCAGGATATCCATTAATCCCGCCATCATACTCCGGAGGTAATCCGCCTTACGTCCTGCTGTGGCTTCATCGCACTGGTCATCGAGGATAAACAGCCACGTGTTGAAGTCTGCGATGATACAGAGCTCATGCAAAGCCGCGTCGGGAAAGGCCCTGGCGGCAAGCCAGGCAAAACGGGCCTTTTCAAAGCGCCGGTGGGCGGTTTCTGTGGTGATCAGGCCATAAGATGTAACCCAGGAAACAATATGTTGCTGAGCTTCATGTACATGCTGGTTAAGGCCGGAAGGGAATGGGTAACTGATAGTTGGCATTTGGATGGTTGTCATGTGTCTTTGGGTTTAATAGTTAATTATGGTGGGTAATAAAAACGACGAAGGCATAACCGGGGTGGATTCCGGAAGGGTATCAGGGAGCAGGCACACGGGATCTGCCACTGCTTAAAAGCAGAAGGCCAGGCAGGCAGGCGCTATCATTTTATTTAAGCTAAAACAACCCGGTTAACAGCAAAAAGTGGCATAGTAAAATAAAAGTTTAATTATACTGCATTAACCGGCGTACCGAGATATTGCAATACCAATGGTAGTGCGCGATGAAACCAGATGGTAAACGCAGCAGGTTCTTTTTCCATTAATTCCAGTATTTCGCCGGACGACAGGTAGCGGTAATCGCATACTTCGGATGCATCAGGAAATATGTTGCCGTTATAGGTACCCAGCAATACGTGGTCAAATTCATGTTCGGTTAACCCGTTGTCAAAACCAGTTTTGTAAGTAAAAGAGAAAATCTCCCGGAGCTCGCAATCGAACCCCATTTCTTCCATCAGGCGCCGGTGTGCGGCTGCAGCTGTATCTTCACCGGGGCATGGATGGCTGCAACAAGCATTGGTCCATAGCCCGGCAGAATGATATTTTTCCAGCGCCCT
>NZ_DATMTE010000765.1:0-6353 GCF_035564935.1 Chitinophaga sp.
TTCCCGGGGCCAGCTTCTTCGTGTCGAGCGTTACATTTCCTTCCGGGTTACCGGCAACGGTTTCATTGATCACTGCTGCCTGGCGGGGCCAGTTCTTACGATCGTCTTCATCTCTATAGATATCTACCGGGAACGCCCGTACGTAGCTGGCTTCATCCATTACAAACTGATCGGGCGCTTCCCAATAGCGGGGGCGCAGCAGGCGTTTATTGGGCGTAAGTGGTTTTATAGCGATAGCAAGAGAAGCTGGTTCAAAGCCCCCGTTCAGGTTGCGGGAATAGATCTTCAGTGTTTTAAAATCTTGCTGCTGCAGGCGATCGGGGATGTTTACCGCAATTTCCATGGCCTGGTAACCCACGCTGATAGTTTGGCTGCCACTGCGGGTTTCGCCGTTGAGGTCTGTTACATCGGCGTGCACCACGTAGGTGAATATGGGTTTGGTGGCGGGGTCTACAGATTTATCACTGAGCGCCGGGAACTTTACCAGGAAAGCGCCGCTGGCATCTGTAGTAGTTTCGCCATGGCTAATTTCCCTGGAAGATCCGTACGGCGCAGCTATCTTATAAAATAGCCACGGGTAAGGAAATCTTACTCTCCGTTCAACCCGGTAAGTAACTTTAGCGCCATCTATATTATTCCCGGCAAAGGCCAGGGCTTTGGCGTTGGCAGTAACGGTATCCCCTATACGATATATACTTTTCACGGTATCAAACTGTACATAAAATTTAGGACGTTTGTATTCTTCTACCTGGAAAGCAAGGTAGCCGTTCCCTGTTTCGTCTCTCAGGCTGTAAGCGCCGTTCATCCGGCCTTCCGGCAATGCAAATTTGCCGGAATAAGCGCCATATTCGTTGGTGGTTACGCTGATGGAATCTGCCTTATCGCCATTGGCATCATACAGCGATAAGGTGGTTTTATAATTAGTGAGCGCATCACTGCCGGTTTCATTGGTCCGTTTCTTTAAAACAATTCCTTTAAAGTAAATGGTCTGACCGGGGCGGTAAATGCTCCTATCGGCAAACAGGAAAGTTTGTGGCTCAGGCTCCCGTTCCCGCTCATTATTAGTGTAATAATACCGGTGTGAATCAATGTACAATTCATCCTGCCCGTTTTTCCAGTAGAGGCGCAGGTTATTATTCTGTTTCATGGGAGCGGGCTTTACACCGCCATCTTTGCCGGTGGTCAGTTTTTCCACCAACACCCATTCATCTGAATTATTGTTCCTGTTCCGCAATACCTGGAGGTCAATACCTGCCAATGGCTTGCCGGTGCTACGATGCAGTGCATAGTAAGCAGTACCGTTTTCCAGGTAGCTGATATTGGATACCCAGGTCATTTGCATGGCCATTGGGTTATTTTTCATACTGAACTGCGGGTCGGCGCTGGATAACAGCATGTAATGGCCGGCAGGCAGGGCATCTATTTTAATTTCTGCTTTATGGGTGATGTAATCCTGCGGATCGGGCAAAGCCTGTTCCCAGGATTTCATGGCGGGGCGCGACAGCATCAACTGCCAGTAAGTATTTGCCTGGTCGCGGTAATTACTTTGTGCTTTGCGCAACAGTTTCAGGAAGGCGTCGTCTATTTTAAAAACACGCAGATAGATCTTGTTAATGTTCTTATATCTTACCAACGTTCTGAATGGCAGCTCGGGTACATTCACCGCTTCGGTTGCCAGTTCAAGGAATTGTTCATTGATCTGGTCCAGCATATAAGCGCAGGCCACGCCTCCGGCGGATGCCGGGGCCAGCGTCACTGCTTTTTCGCAGATAGCTTTTGCTTTCTTTGTGTTATTGCCTTTGGCTTCTTCGGTGGCATCTGCTTTCTGCATATAGTAAGATGCCTGCATTTGCATTACAGCCGTTACCTCTTTTTCCCCGGCGTAAGCCAGTGCTGCCTGGTCCAGCGCCTGGAGATAAAGGGCATCTTTATTCTCCATAACGGCCACCTGGTTCATCCAGCCAATCCTTTCCACATCCACATCCAGTAAGGCCGCCTTATCGCCGGCATGCAAGCGGGTCAGTTCCTGCAATATCAGCAGGGCATGGTACTGCAGGGATGCGCTGTCGGTACTGGTGAAACCGTGTGCTGCAAAAGTAGTAGCAGGCGCAAACGCAGCAGGGTCGGTAAGTTCAAACTGGTTAGCAGGATTGGTAAGAGTGGCTTCTCCCGATTTAAAATAATCCAGGGCGCGGTGGGCCAGTAAATCATACAGGGTTGGCCGTAGTTGCCGGGTGTTCTCTTTAACAATAATTGCGTCAAATGCAGTGAGACTGGTTTTCTCCAACATTTCCCGGTCGGCCAGGGAAGCTTGGTAAGCGGCGGTAATTTCCTGGTGCAATCGTTCGGCTCCCCAGGTAGTTACATCGGTTCTTTCATCGCCGGCAATGGCGGTGCGGTTATAAAACCGGTACCGGTTGTACTGGAAATACCGGTAGAGCATTTCGCCCCTGATGCTTTGCAGGATGGCCTTTTGCGGACCGGCAGCGATAGCAATCTGCGCTTCTATTTTCTGCAGGTTTTGCAAGGTGCTGCTATCATTGATCTCCGCATTGTACTTCATCTGGTAAATGAGCGCTTTGATCTGCTGTGCGGGCATTTTATCCTTTACGGCCTGTACATAAATATCGCTGACTACCTCCAGGGCTGATTTGGGTAATCCTTTTTCTTCCAGTGCGGTGATCTTCTTCCAGGAGTTATCGTAGTTGAACTGGGCCATTATCTTATTGCTGCTAAAGATTAAAACAATGAATATTCCGATGAATAAACGCATATAGGATCGTTATTTACAGTAAGTTACTTCTTTTACTGACGAGGATGCCTGTACAGGCATGGTTTCCATAAAAGGGGAACAAAAAAGGTGAAAAGTGCCGGAATAGATCTCCATCACTTTTCACCTTATATATTTTTACCGGCAGATAATTATGCCAGGGCTGCTGTTTTACTTAATACTTCCGCCATTGTTTTACCAATGTTGGCAGGGCTTTCTACCACGTGAACCCCGCATTCTGCCATGATCTTCATTTTAGCGGCAGCGGTATCTTCAGCGCCGCCAATGATAGCTCCGGCGTGACCCATGCGACGTCCCGGAGGGGCAGTCTGACCAGCAATGAAACCAACTACCGGCTTGGTACCATTTTCCTTGATCCATTTGGCTGCATCAGCTTCCATGCTACCACCAATTTCACCGATCATGATAATACCTTCTGTTTCAGGATCGTTCATCAGCAGTTCTACTGCATCTTTGGTAGGTGTGCCGATAATGGGATCTCCACCAATACCGATAGCTGTAGAAACGCCTAAACCGGCTTTTACCACCTGGTCGGCAGCTTCATAAGTTAAAGTACCTGATTTGGAAACGATACCGATCTTACCTTTTTTGAAGATAAAGCCGGGCATGATGCCTACTTTGGCTTCATCTGCGGTGATAACGCCAGGGCAGTTTGGTCCGATGAGGCGGGTAGTGGTACCCTGCAGGAAGTTCTTTGCCTTGATCATATCCTGTACAGGAATACCTTCTGTGATACATACCACCAGAGCAATACCAGCTTCGGTAGCTTCCATGATTGCATCAGCTGCAAATGCAGGAGGTACAAAAATGATAGAAACATTTGCACCGGTTGCCTTTACTGCATCGGCTACTGTGTTGAACACCGGGCGTTCCAGGTGCGTACTGCCGCCTTTACCCGGCGTAACACCACCCACTACCTGGGTACCATATTCGATCATCTGTGTAGCGTGGAAAGTACCTTCTGTACCGGTAAATCCCTGAACAATCACTTTGCTATCCTTATTAACTAAAACACTCATCGCGCTTGTTTTATTGGTTTAATATTATATGTCTGATTCTTCTGGACGGCAAAAATAAGCCGATTTCCCTAATTCTGCAATTTAGTACCTTTAAGATAAAGCTACCAATTGGTTGGGAAAATAATTGGCGGTAAATAAGGAGTATTCAGGCAGCCGGCAGTGCCAGTGAAGATATATAGGGATGTTATATATTATCTTTTTAGCTGATAATCAAACACTATTGTTCTCCCTGTTCCTTTTTCAATTGTTCCCGCCACTTTCCATCCTTAAATAATTCCAGTTGCCGCATTTCCTTTGCTTCCCGCAGGAACTCGGAGGCAAAGATGAAATCGTTCAATTTCTGGTCTTTACTGAATACGATATCCTTATTGCTACCCTCCCACTGCTTCTGGCCCTGGTACATATATACAATATGATCCCCGCTTTCCATTACGGTGTTCATATCATGGGTATTAATAACGGTGGTGATATTGTATTCCTGTGTGAGCTCCGTAATCAGCTTGTCGATCAGCAGGGAAGTTTGCGGATCCAGCCCGGAGTTAGGTTCATCACAGAAAAGGTATTTCGGGTTCAGTACAATAGCGCGGGCGATCCCTACCCTTTTTTTCATTCCTCCACTGATTTCAGCAGGGAATTTTTTTGCGGCTTCTTTCAGTTGCACCCTTTCGAGGCATTCCGCTACCCTGGCCTTTTTCTCTTTCAGCGTACCTTTGCCAAACATCTCCAGGGGAAACATTACATTCTGTTCAACGGTCATACTGTCGAACAGGGCAGAGCCCTGGAAGAGCATGCCTATTTCCTGGCGTATCACTTTTTTCTCTTTTTCATCCATGGCGGTAAAGTCCTTTTTATCATACAGCACTTTTCCCGCGTCTACCCCCATCAGTCCTACAATGCACTTCATCATCACGGTTTTACCGCTACCGCTGGAGCCAATGATGAGATTAACCTTGCCGGGTTCCATTATAGTTGATACGCCCTTCAATATTTCTTTATCCCCAAAGCTCTTTCTTATGTCTTGCAGTTCAATCATGATTACAGTAATATGGCCGTTAATGCGTAGTCCATGAATAATATCAGCACGCAGCTTACCACCACGGCAGTAGTGCTGGCTTTACCTATTTCCAGTGCGCCGCCGGTAACATTATAGCCGTAATAAGCAGATACGCTGGCAATAATGAACCCGAAAGTATAGGATTTAGCCATCGCAAAAAATACGTTGTATGCCTTGAACTCCTGCCGGAGTCCCTGCATAAACTGCTCAGCGGAAATAATGCCTGAAAGCTCGCCGGCTTCCTTGCCGCCCCAGATACCCAGGAAACCAGCAATGGCTACCAACACCGGTATCATCAATATCGCAGCCATGATTTTAGGAGCAATGAGGTATCCCTTGGTATTGATACCCATAATTTCCAGGGCATCAATTTGTTCAGATATCCGCATGTTACCCAGTTCTGAGGCTATTTTTGACCCGATCACACCCGCCAGTACAATACAGGTAAGTGTTGGCGCAAATTCCAGGATAATAGTGTCTCTTACCACCTGTGCGATGGTACTCTTTGGAATGATAGGACTCACCAGCTGATAGGCTGTTTGCAGGGTGGTTACACCTCCCATAAACAGGGAAATAATAAATACTATCCCGAACGACCCTACGCCGATATCCACACATTGCTGCATAAATTGCTTCCAGTACATCTTCATGTTTTCCGGGCGGGAAAACATGCCTTTAAGCATGAGCAGGAAGTTTCCGAAATGATAGAAGAATTTGAACTCCATAACTGATCAAAGATAGGAAGGATTTTTTCAATCATATCCTAATTTAAGATTTAATGCAGGGCCTAACGTAAACTATTCACCAGCAAACGCTTCAAACTGCGTTCAATGATCTCCCCCATCGTTTTACAGCGGGAAAATACGGCATCATGATAATATTCTGCCAGCTCATCTCCCAGTTGCTGGATCTTTTCAGGAAAAGAAACCCGGTCGGTCATGATCACATCCCGCAGATCCTTGATGCGATGCCGCTGCACTTTAATACGGCGGGCAATTACGGCGCGTTCTTCCTGCTGATACTGTTTCACCACTTCTGCATTAAGATGTTTAATGGCCAGTTCCACAAATATGCGGTTCTCTTTAAAATACTGCGGCATATACAAGGTACGCCGGCCTTCGTAAAACTGCTGGTCAAAATCAATAGCGCGGATCCGGAACTGCACATCATCAAAATCCGGGGTAATATCAAAAATGAAGTTATAGGAACGCATATCACCCAGCAACCGCACGAAGCACCGCTCGTTGAATTTTACAAACTCTTTGGCTATACGTTTCGGGTTAAACTCGGGCCTGTTCAGGTAATGCAATATAAACTGGTCGCCGGGTACCCCTGCAATATGTTCTTCTACCAGGGTATTGCCATCAATCAGGAAGTTCATCCAGTAGGGAGATAGAATATGTTCCAGTTCCAGTCCGTAAATACGGGAGGCATCGGCAATCTTAATATAAAAATAGTCGTACACCTCGTTGTAATTATTGACAATTTT
>NZ_DATMTE010000766.1:0-8811 GCF_035564935.1 Chitinophaga sp.
AATCAGCGTAATCAGTTTAATCCTGAGTCAGACAAACTCCGCTCAGATCCGCTCAAATACCATAGCAGCCCCCTGCCCCACGCCCACGCACATGGTAGCCAATCCGTATCTCGCACCTCTCCGTTTCATTTCGTGGAGCAAAGTAGCCGTAATGCGGGCACCGCTGCAACCCAGCGGATGCCCGATAGCAATAGCCCCGCCGTTTACATTTACGATATCGGGGTTCAGTGCCAGGTCGCGCATACAGGCGAGCGATTGTGCCGCAAAGGCTTCATTCAGTTCAGCCAGGTGAAGCTGGTTTGCCGTGATACCGGCACGTTGCAAAGCCTTCCTGGAAGCGGGAACCGGGCCTATTCCCATGATAGAGGGATCCACACCCGCTACCGCCATACTCTTTATTTGCGCCAACGGCTGAAGATTAAACTGCTTCAGCGCCTTTTCAGATACAATTAATACGGCGGCGGCGCCATCGTTGATACCGGAAGAATTACCGGCTGTAACCGAACCTCCCTTTGCAAAAGCCGGACGCAGGCCGGAAAGCTTTTCCAGCGTGGTATCACGGGGATGTTCGTCTTTTGAAAAAATAACCTGTTCTTCTTTATTGGGCGTGATGGGTACCGGGATGATCTCATCCTGCCATTTACCCGCTTCCAGGGCCTGTTTGTAAAGGGTTTGACTCCGCAATGCAAAAAGATCCTGTTCTTCCCTGCCTATTTTCCATTGGTTGGCCACATTCTCTGCGGTTTCACCCATAGAAAAAGGATAATACATGTCCGCCAGTTTTTTATTCGTAAACCGCCAGCCGATAGTGGAATCATACATCTCTGTTTTACGGCTGAAAGCCCCGTCGGATTTACTCATCACAAAAGGCGCGCGGGTCATGCTTTCTACACCGCCGGCCAGGTATACATCCCCTTCCCCGCACATGATGGCACGTGAAGCATCCATAATCGCCTGCATACCGGAAGCGCATAAACGATTTACCGTATTCCCCGCTACCGTTACCGGCAATCCTGCCAGCAAAGCGGCCATACGCGCTACATTCCGGTTATCTTCACCAGCCTGGTTGGCAGCGCCGGCAATTACATCTTCTATTACAGCAGGATTAAGTGAAGGATTTCTCTCCATCAGCGCTTTGAGCAGCAGCGCCAGCAGATCATCCGGGCGGACTGTACTTAATGCGCCCCCATAGCGGCCTATAGGCGTACGCACCGCATCTACAATATATGCAACTTGCATGTGGTTGTTTTGGTTTATATGCAAATAAAACACATCCCGTTAACTCAGCCAATAAAACTACGAAACAACATTGCATCCCCGGCGTACCCGGCTCACAAGCGCAAACAGAAAATGTAAACCCTTTCTTCATCTCCCATACCCGGGATAAACAGTTTAATAAAACAGCTGCTAAATCTTCCGGAAGGCGCCTTCCGCAGAAATACTGCTATGCTTCTTCCGCCACCGTTTCAAGTTCACGGCGCACCGTGGCCTCTGCCATGCAGAAATACCGCTATGCTCCTTTTCCGCTACCCCGCGGAGAAAGGTCGCAGATTTTGACCCCGCTTATGCGGAAATTCACAAAAACCGCCAGATATAATCCTATTTCCGCCTTCCAGGAATTGTGACTTGACTGCTCCCTTCGCCGGGACTAGTTTTGCCGCTGTCATTAATTGTATCAAAAAATAACCCCAAAATGAAACACCTTAGTAGCATGGTGTGGCTGGCAACCTGTTTGCTCAGCAACACACCCGTAATTGTGAAAGCTCAACAACCCGCAGGAGAGAATGAGGCAAACCTTTCCGAACTTCTGTACAGACCCATTAAGCCTACCGCCAAAATAATGGAAGGCCCCGAACCTTCCCGGCAGGTGGCAATTCCCCGCGGCGCCGTAAACGTAAGAAATCTCCGGGCCGCTCCTAAATGGAACCTGGCTGCAGACAACACCACAAGGCAAATCAGTATTGATAACCTCCAGCTGCTACCCGACAAAAAAGTGATTACGTTTAAAAAGGCCAATGCCCCCGCGTATTGTACGCCGCCAACTGTAACCATCGGCTGTTGCAGCTATTCCATCAAAGATGAAGTAGCAGGTAAAAGCCTGCTGTATGCCTCTCCGGCAGCGGTATTCAGCAATGAGAACGACGCCCGCACCTTTGCACAAAGCCTGTCGCCCAAAGTGCCGTTTTTCCTTCCGTACACCAATAGCAAGGTATACCCTGCCGGTGCATGGAAATACGATAACGGTAGCGGTCATGGCTCGGTAGACTTCCTCAAAACCAGCGATGCCTACGGCCCCGGGATAGATCCTACTTTTGGCGTGTATGCCGCTGCTGCAGGGAAAGTAGTTACTGCAATGTGGGACCCGTTCTTTGGAAATGTAGTGATCATAGAGCATAAAGCCGCAGACGGCACTTCCTACCGCACCGGTTACTTCCATCTCCGTGGAGGGTTTGACCATGATGTAGCCAATGCGAAGGTCATCAATGTAAAAGACCCTAATGACAAAGATGCCCGCGATACCAAGTATAAAAAATTCGCTAATCTGCCCAACCCATCACAATTACTGTGGGGCACAAATGCCCAGAAGCTAAAAGTAAAAGCGGGAGATAATGTGTACGCAGGTCAGCAAATTGCCTGGGCCGGCAATACAGGCTTTGGCGGCGCCGGATGGGGACTTAACCAGGATGGTACTCCCACCAATCCCAATACGGCTAATAACCACCTTCACTTTATGCTTTGGATAAAAAGTCCGGGTACCGGCGCCGACTGGATGGAGGTAGATCCATTTGGGGTATATGCCACCTCCGAAAGCAGTAACAGCGCCTGCTATGAAATAGGCGCCAATGGCGCGTTCAACCGGTTCTTTGCTCCTTTCTATCCATCTTTTCATAATGTACCGGTGCAATATATTACGCAGTACTGGGGCTACTACACCGGCATGGGTATGGCGCTGCAAACACTGAGCGTGCATAAATCCGGCAACCAGTACCTTGCCTCCGGCTCTTTCCAGCATGGATTGCCCGGCGCCTGGTACTGCCGCATTAATATGAACGGTAACCAGTACCAGCAGTACTTTGACGAGTATTATGGCAAAGGATATATTCCCCGGCAGATCTCCGTTACCAGCGATAATGCGGGTCTCCCCCTGTTCACCGCTATCTGGCAGAAAAGAGGCAATGAAAGCTTTGTCGCCGTGCATAACGTTACTGATGAAGTATATGCCGCCAAATGGAAAACCTATGTGGAACAACAGAAAATGCGCGTAACCGAGCATGTGGTATATTATGCGGGAGGAAAACGCTATCACGCCGGGGTGTTTGGCAGCAATAATCCAGGAGGATTTTACATGTATTATGGTATGAATGCCAACGACTTTGTTAAAAAATTTGATGAACTGAACAAAGCAGGGTTGATGACAGTAAATGTGAATATAGAGGAAAACGGCAGCCAGAATAATGTAGGCGGGCTCTGGTGGCCCCGGAGCAAGGCGTATTATTCTTACTTAAATATGTCGCCGGCCGACTACCAGGCTAAATTCACCGATCTCAGCGCCCAGGGATACCAGCTGTTCCGGGTACAGGGTTATGATAACTCATCGCATTTCGCTGCCATCTGGATGAAGTAAACCCACCAGGGGAGAGAATACCGGAAGCATTCCACACAAATTTTGCTGCCAACTGGATGAAATAAACCGGTACACCAACACAAGCGGGTGCCACAGCTGGAAACGGCTGTGGCACTTGTTTTTAAAGGCCATTCTGTCAGTACGCCAATATTACGTATCTTTGCAGTTACTTTCCGACTGCCGTAAGGCAGCCAGTTGCTCAAATAATGATAATGAAGGCTGACAATAAAAACATCCGGCACCTAAGTTTACCGGCTTTACAGGAATATTTCGGGTCAATAGGCGAAAAGCCTTTCCGTGCAAAACAGGTATACGAATGGCTCTGGCTGCGGCATGCCGATAGTTTTGAGGCAATGACCAATCTCTCCAAAGAATTAAGACAAAAATTAACGGAGCATTTTACCCTTCCGGCTGTGAAGGTAGATGCTATACAGCAAAGCAATGACGGCACCATCAAAAGCCGCTTCCGCTTACACGATAATCATCTTGTGGAAGGTGTGCTGATTCCTACAGACACCCGGCAAACCGCCTGTGTGTCATCACAGGTAGGCTGCAGCCTGAGCTGCAAGTTCTGCGCTACCGGTTATATGGACCGCAAACGTAACCTCGATTATGATGAAATTTATGATGAAGTGGTCCTCATTAACAAACAGGCCATAGAATCATCCGGTAAAAAACTGAGCAACATTGTGTTCATGGGTATGGGCGAACCCCTGCTTAATTACAAAAATGTACTGCAGGCAATTGAGCGGATCACTTCTCCCGAAGGATTGGGAATGTCGCCGAAACGTATTACCGTTTCTACTGCCGGCGTTGCCAAAATGATCAGGCAGCTGGGCGACGATAAAGTGCGTTTTAACCTGGCACTGTCTTTACACGCCGCCAATGATAAAAAACGCAGCGAAATTATGCCTATCAACGATTCCAACAGCCTGAAGGAACTGATAGATGCGTTGAACTACTTCTATAAGGCCACTGAAAATGAAATCTCTTTCGAATATATCCTCTTCAAAGATTTTAACGACTCAAAACAGGATGCTGATGAGCTGATTAAAATATACAGGCAGGTACCTGCTGACCTGGTAAATATTATCGAATACAACCCGATCGATATGGCCAGGTTCCAGAAACCGGATGCTCAAACTGCTGAACAATTCATGGAATATCTTGCAAAAAACCGTGTGAATGCAAGATTACGCCGCAGCCGTGGTAAAGATATCGATGCAGCATGCGGACAACTGGCCAATAAAGGCTGATACTATAATAATATTCCTATTGATCATCTGCGTATGATCATCAATCAATAATAATTTATGAAGAAAAAACAACCTGCTAAAAAAGGGTTTGGTCCATCAAGGGATAACAAATTTGGCAAGAGCGACAAACCAGCAGGCAACCGCAACCGCTCTTCCGCGGATGGCGAAAGGCCAGGAAGAGCATCTGCAAAAGATAACCGCGGCGCTGATAGTTCCTCCTCCCGTAACGGTGATGAAAAACCGTCGTTCCGCAAACGTACTTTCGATAACAACGGCAGGCCGGCCCGTAAAAAAGGCCCCGCCACCGACAGCCTGGGAAATGACAAGCCTCAGCGCGGGAAACGCAACAGCAGCGAAGATAAACCAACGTTCAAACGCAGCTTTGGTGAAAGAAGTGAAGAAAAACGCTCTTTTGGCAGAAGCGATGATAAACGCTCCTTCGGAAAAAGCGATGATAAACGCTCCTTTGGCCGCGATGAAAAACCAGGCTTCCGTAAACGTTTCGATAAAGACGAAAAACCTTCTTACAAACGCAACAGCGACTTCAAAGACGGAAAAGATAAACCAGACAGCGAGCGCGCTTTCAACACTTTCAGAAAAGATAACGAACGCCCGGAACGCACCCGCAGCTTTGACAAAGAAGATAGTGGAGAAAGACCTCCGCGTAAACGCACCTACGGCACAGGAACCGCCAGGAAAAGCGACGACAGCGCCTTCCATTTCCATGGAGAAAAGAAAAAAGGCGGCAAAGAAACACCCAGCGGCTTTAACCGTAAAAAATTCTTTGATAAAGCAAACGAACGCTTCGCCGATAAACAGGATAGAAAAAAAAGTGTAAAAGTAAGAGGCACTAACGATAACGAACATACGAACGAACCCAAAGAAAGTATATTCGGCCCCGGGGAAATGCCGCTGAATAAATTTGTAGCGCATTGTGGTCTTTGCTCCCGCAGGAAAGCGGTAGACCTGATCAAGGAAGGCAAAGTAACCGTAAACGGGAAAGTGGTGCTTGAACCTGCTACTAAAGTAACCACCGCCGATGTGGTAACTATGCAGGATAAAAAAATCACCCCTACCAAAAACCTGGTATACATTCTCCTGAATAAACCTAAAGGCTACATCACCACCACCGATGATCCCGAAGGCCGCAAAACCGTAATGGACCTGATCCAGGATGCAGCAGAAAATGAAAGGGTGTATCCTGTAGGGCGCCTCGACCGCAATACGTCGGGGTTACTGCTGCTCACCAACGATGGAGAACTGGCACAGCGCCTGGCCCATCCGAAACACAATATCAAAAAGATCTACCAGGTAGAACTGGACAAACCACTCACCAAAACCGACTTTGAGAAGATCATTGCTGGCGTAACCCTGGAAGATGGCGTAGCACTGGTAGATGCACTGGGCTATGTGGATCCGAAAGATAAAAAGCAGGTAGGCATCGAAATCCACAGTGGTAAAAACCGTATTGTGCGCCGCATCTTTGAGCACCTGGAATATACTGTGGAAAAGCTGGACCGTGTAATGTATGCAGGGCTTACCAAAAAAACACTGAACCGTGGCCAGTGGCGCTTCCTCAATGAGAAAGAAGTAATCCTGCTGAAACACTTTAAAAAATAACCGCCGAATTACGGAATGCGATTAACAGAACATATTATACTGGAAACACCTGATTTTGTTGTAATAAACAAGCCTTCAGGAATGCTTACATTACCCGACCGTCATGATAATGAGCTTACTTCCCTGATAGCGGTCATGAAAAAGGCATACGGGGAAATATATACCGTACACCGGCTCGACCGCGATACCAGCGGGATTATCCTTTTTGCCCGAAATGAAACAGCGCATAAATATTTCTCACAGCTTTTTGAAAGCAGGGATGTGAAAAAGTTTTACCTGGGCCTCGTAAGCGGGCAGCCGGTACCCAAACAAGGCAATGTAAGCGAAGGTATCATGGAACACCCTGTACAAAAGGGTAAAATGGTCACTAACCGCAAAGGAAAACCCTCTTCTACAGATTACGAAGTGCTTGAGGAATTTGGACTTTTCAGCCTGGTGAGAATGCAGATCCACACCGGCCGTACTCACCAGATCAGGGTGCATATGAAATTCCTGGGCCATCCTATTGCAGTAGATGAATTTTATGGTAGTGCACAACCTGTGATGTTATCTTCCATTAAAAAGAAATTCAAATTGGGCAAACATACAGAAGAAGAACGCCCTTTACTTAGCCGGTTAGCCCTTCACGCATCTATGCTGATCTTTAAGGATCCTTCCGGCAAAGAATATACGATTGAAGCGCCTTTGCCAAAAGATATGAGTGCATTGCTGACACAGTTGCGAAAACATCGCGGCAGGCAGCCGGCCAATGAAGAATAAAATTGATAAGGCCGGGTGAAGTTACCCGGCCTTATTTTTTCATTGTCACTGTCACAACTATTTCACCAGTTCAGTTACTCTTCCCTGGTTGGCTGCTATGGTGTTCCCGTTTTCAAGATAGATCTTACCTTCCCTGTAAACGGCAGGATAAGTTTTCCCATCTTTAAAATAGTTGCCGGGAACCGGGATATCTCCCGCTTTTCCAAGCTTTACCGGTTCTTTAAACCTGTCAATAATCCATTCGCCGGTGGAAGGACGGAACACGGCCATTTCAGCCCTGCCATCGCCATCATAATCGCCGGGAACAGGAATATCGCCAGCCACATGCTTTACCTGCAGCGGGATATTACCCAAACTTGTTTGCCATAAGGAATTGTCGGTGCGGAATATCCCTACATCCAGCAGGCCATCCCCATCATAATCTGCCGGAACAGGAATGCCTTTTTTATGCCCGAACCGGATATTGTCCATACCATTGAAATACCAGGTCAGATTAGACGGCCGGTATACTGCAACATCTGCAAAACCATCGCCGTCATAATCGCCACACACCGGTATATCGCCCTGCTGCCCGAGCGTTACCGTTTCTCCATCCCGGAAATAAAACTTACCTTCTGAAGGCCGGAACACGGCCAACTCCGTTTTGCCGTCACCGTTATAATCTGCCGGGGCGGGAATATCTCCTTCTTTACCAAATGCTACTTCCCGCTGCCCTGCTATTTTCCATACACCATTGGCAAAGAAAGCTATATCAGTTTGCCCGTCGTTGTTATAATCGTGGTAACGGGCTACTGTGGTATGATGCAGCCAGGGAAGCGTAAATTCACTGTCAGCATCTTTTTCTTCTTCCCCGGTATAAGGTGAAAAAGTACGGACGCTGATCAGGTCTTTCGACTTCGAAAATTTCATCAAACGCATTAATCCATGACCGCCATTTGGCCGGCTTTGGTAATCCGACAAAAATGACCTGATAACATTTCCTGCGTAGCCATCCTGCCGGTATCCTTCTCCATTATCTCCCACATGGCCTGATAAGGTTAACATCACATTAGGGTAACTTTTTAACCGGTCGAACACACGTTGGGCCTGTTTTGAAAACTTCGGAAAGCCTTTTTCATTAGTGCCCTTTTTTTTGTTGAAATGAATGATGGAATGACTAACGAGTATGGCTTTCCTGTCGCTGTATTTCTCCAGTACCTGGCTGGCCCACTTGTTCATACCCTCAATATCTTCTCCATAAGAATCATATTCTAAAAAAATACTGATGAACTTCATGCCGCCTGCTTCGAAAAGATCATAATGACTATCGTTGTTATCGCCGTAGTGACCGCCATACCATTTCTTATCTTTAAAATGTGCAATGCCAAAGTACTTGTTGTACTGATCCGTTTTTCCACTTACAGGATACTGGCTTTTAGTCTGATCATGATTCCCTACAGCCAAACCGTATGGAATGCCTTGTGGATATCCCGGTTGCGGTTTTTCCAATACATACATAGATGCAGCGGCGTTTTCCCATTGCTGCGGAAATTTTTCACCATCGTCAGATAT
>NZ_DATMTE010000767.1:0-3763 GCF_035564935.1 Chitinophaga sp.
TCTGCATCCGTACAGCGGGCCCGCGCTGTTATTGGCTTTGGGCACAAAGCGAATGTTTACGCTTTGCTTTCCCCTGGTGAGATGTTCGGGGATGGCGTATGAAACAGGATAGAACCGGCTCTCTTTAAACTTGTTGATATCTTCTGTAGCAATGGTGGTACCGTCTACAACGATATCAAAGGTGCGGCCCCGGTTATCCATACCCCAGTAGGTGCATTGCAGGGAATGGGGGGAGTTGGGATCTACCTTCATGTTAAAGGAAAAATATCCGCCCGGCCATGCGATGCGCCATTTACGGCCATGTTCTTCTTCAGTGCTGGTTTTTTCGCCGGTGAATTGATGATCCCGTTCCGGCTGCATTTCCCCCGGACGGAGAATGTCCGTGGTACGGGCATCCAGCTCCTGTTGGGCTTTTTTTGCGGCAGCATATTTCACCTGTTGTTCCTGCCAGCTTTGTGGTGTAAACACATCCCAGTATACCGTGTAGTATTCATTACGGGTTTGATAAAAGGGAGTGAGGGTAACCTCCTTTGGCTGCGCGGTGCCGGCGGTACGGAACAGCAGCGAGTTAGGATCTTCCGTACGGCTGATCCATGAACCGGGTTGCTGGTTGGCGGCTACCAGAACGGGTACGCCGCTTACCGGGTCGGGTTCTTTTTCCCCAAGGATGCCTGACAACAATACCGGGCCATAGAATAATGCCTGCCTGTTGGGATTATCCGGAAGCGCTTCTGTATACACATCCGCAGGCAGGATAAGCCTTACCTGGTCATTGTTCTTCCAGCTGCGGGTAACAACGAGGTAGCCGCTTTCATCTGTTTGCAGTGGTTGTTCCGCACCATTTACTGTAAGACTTATACCATCCCTGGCCCATGCCGGTTTGCGGATGCGCATGGTAAACGGGGCTGTTTTCTTTGTGCTAACGGTGAGGGTTACACGATTATTGGCAGGAAGGTTGTTTTCCTGTTTGATGGTAACGCCTTTTTCTTTCCAATCCAGTATGGAGGGGATGAACAGGTTTACGAACAGGCTGCCATCGGCGCCGCGGTAATAAATGCTTTCCCCGTATTTTACGTGATTCTCCATCCCCGATCCAACGCAGCAGGTGAAGGTTTCAAACTCGTCGCTGTATTCTTTATGCCCGCCCATTCGGAGCGGTATAAAGTAACACATCATGCCGGTTTCATGGTTTTGTGAGGCGAGGATATGATTGTATAATGCTTTCTCGTAGTAGTCCATCAGGTGTGCCTGCGGGTCCAGTGCAAACAGGTGCCTGGTGAGCTTGAGCATATTATAGGTATTGCATGTTTCGGTGGTATTATCGGTGAGCGCTTCATTGAGCTGTTTTGCAGGGCCGAAGTATTCGTAGTTGCTGTTGCCCCCGTTGGCGTAGGAGTGATCCCTGGTGACCACTTCCCAGAAATATTTTGCGATAGCCGCGTCTTTGGGATCTTTATTCAGCTCATATCTCCGGATGCTGGCAATGGCTTTAGGGATCTGGGTATTGGAGTGCTTGCCCGGAAGTATATCTTTCCCTGCAGCCAGGGAATCCAGGATGCGTTTATCATAAAAGCGGTAGGAGAGATCCAGGTATTTTTTATCGCCGCTTAAGGCGTAGGTATTCACCAGTGTTTCGGCCATGCCGCCGTATTCGCAGATCAGCATTTTCTGCATTTGTTCTTCCGACAGGTTTTTGATCACGTTGCCGGTCCAGTCGGCAATGCCTTTGTTTACCTGCAGCGCTTCCGCGTTGTTACAGTACAGCCATGCGTCCAGCAGGCCGGCCATAATTTTGTGCACGGTGTACCAGGGCGACCAGCCGCCGTTAAGGTCGAAGCCCCTGGAACGGATATCACCGGCAGCGATCTCAGACCAGAGCTTATCATCATTGGGAAACGCGCCTATATAGCCATTGTGGCGGTTTTGCTGGCACAGTGCCAGTTCACTGACCAGGTAGGCCACCCGGTTAAGATAAGCGGTGTCTTTAGTAGCGGCATATTGCATGGCGCAGGCCGATAAGTAATGCCCCATGGTGTGGCCTGCCAGTCCGCCGGTTTCCCAGCCGCCATATTGTTTGCCTTTTGCAGGCAGGCCGGCATTGGTGCGGAAGGCACACAGGAGGCGGTCGGGATCTATTTTTAACAGGTACCTGGCATCCGCCTGCATCGCTGTTTTAAATGGGCTCTCCAGGAGGGTAACGTCTGTTATAGGAAACGGGTATGCTTTTATAGTGGCTGCCGGCAGCACTTTCATCTTCTTTTCTTTCCACCCCGGTACATAGGATTGGGCATGGGCGCTATAGTACAGCTGGAGGCTGCCTGCCAGCAACAGCCCTGTAGTGATCAGTCTTTTCATTTCATCAGTATTTAACATGCTAAAACTAATCCGCACCCCGTATACTTACTTTCCAATTATTGACAGATTGTACACGTATTTTAATCAATAGCATTTTTAATTGTTCTTGCGACAATAAATTTCAAATAAAAATATTTGACTTTAACGGGATTATCCCGATATTTAGTGACTCTTTTTCACTTAACATCAAAATACGTTATGGACATGAACTTTAAGGCGTTAACCGCTCTCATGATTTCCGGCGGTACCATGCTGGCCTCCTGCAACAATAATGCTGCAAAAACGGAGGAAAGCAAGGATTCCACGGCAACGGCTGTAACAGCTGGTCCACGCAGCTTTGGCCAGGCAGATGGCCAGGAGGTGTTGCAATATACCCTGAAGAATGCAAACGGAATGGAAGTAAAGATCCTGAACTATGGTGGTACCATTACGGATATTATTACCCCCGATAAACAGGGCGAGAAAGGCAACGTGGTATTGTCTTACGATTCACTTTCCGGCTACCAGCAGAAAGGACAGCCTTATTTTGGTGCATTGGTAGGCCGCTATGCCAACCGTATTGCCAACGCGAAGTTTAAACTGGATGGCAAGGAATACACACTGGCTCCCAACAATAACGGCAACACGCTGCACGGGGGACTGAAAGGATTTGACAAGGTAGTTTGGGCCGCCACTCCTGCGGGTGACAGCAGCCTGCAACTGGTGTATAACAGTAAAGACGGGGAAGAAGGCTATCCCGGTAATCTCCAGGCTACCGTAGTGTATACGCTCACACCGGACAACGCCCTGCAGATCACCTACAAGGCTACCACTGATAAGCCAACACCGGTAAACCTTACCAATCATACCTACTTCAATCTTTCTGCAGGCAAAGACAGCACCATCCTCGGACATGAACTGTCCCTGAAGGCCAGCCGCTACACTCCTGTAAATGATAAGCTGATCCCAACCGGTAAACTGGACCCGGTGAAAGGCACGCCAATGGATTTCACCACTGCTAAAAAGATCGGTGCAGACATCGGCAAAGTGAAAGGCGGCTACGATCACAACTGGGTACTGGACAAGCCGGAAGGCGTACTGGAAACCGTAGCTACCCTGTATGACCCCACCAGCGGCCGTTATATGGAAGTAGCTACTACTCAGCCAGGTATCCAGTTCTATACCGGCAATTTCCTGGATGGAACACTCACCAATACCCGCAACGGGCAGAAGTATGTGCAGAACGCGGCGCTTTGCCTGGAAACACAGCACTTCCCTGACTCACCGAACCAGCCGTCTTTCCCGAATGTGATCCTGAAACCAGGTGACACATTTTCGCAAACAACGGTGTATAAGTTCTCAGTGAAGTAACTCGCTTACCGCCTTCGGCGGCGCGCGAAGTTTGTCTGACTCAGGATTAAACTGATTA
>NZ_DATMTE010000768.1:0-2602 GCF_035564935.1 Chitinophaga sp.
TGCCCGTTATCTGGTACGCCGCTTCCTTTGATGCTGACCAGCAACAGGCCATCAGGGAGGCCGGTTTTGCCGCCGGCCTGGCCAAGCAAAGCGATGTGCATAAGCTGAAAGGCAACCTCCGGGTGCTTTTCCAGAGCGAACTGCAGGAAACCATAGTACCGGATGAAGCATCTGCTGCTACCCGCTTTAAAATGAAGATGAAAGAGATGTTACTGCAAACCCAGTCGTTACTGGAAGCGCCGGAACACCTGCTCACACATTCCTGATCCACATTATTCCGATTGCAATGCCTTTACAGGATTTGCCATCGCAGCTTTGGTACCCTGGTAGCTCACGGTGAGTAACGCTATGAGCGCCGTAAGTATGCCTGCTGCTGCAAACATCCACCATTGCAGCGATATGCGGTAGTCGATACCGCGCAGCGCTTCGTGCATGGCCAGCACTGCCAGCGGCACCGTAATAATAAAAGCGATCAATACCGGTTTCAGAAATTCCTTCGCCAGCATCAGCCAGATCCTGCCCACACCGGCGCCCATAATTTTACGGATGCCGATTTCCTTGTTGCGCCGTTCGGCCAGGTAAGCAGATAAACCAAAAAGACCCAGGCAGGAAATGAGAATGGCAATACCGCTGGTCCAGTTGAGCATGAACCCGCCGGAACGCATGCCGGTAAACATTTGCTGGTAGGCTTCTTTTATGAAGCTGAACTCAAAAGGGAATTGAGGGCTGTGCTTTTTAACAGCCGCTTCTATCTTCGCCAGCACTTTTTCGGGATGATCCGTTTTATGCAGCCGCACAAAAATATGGTTCATGGATCCGGAACTCATATAAGCTACCAACGGGCGCGGCGCCTTATATGGATCATTGGTGACGAAATCTTTTACTACCCCAATCACAGGGTTGGTGCCAAGCAGGGTGCCCACCACCGGTTCTTTCAATCCCATCTTTTTTACCGCCGCCTCATTCACCAGGCAGCCCAGGGAATCGGCGCCGTAGTCTTCGCTGAAATCCCGGCCGGCCGCCAGTTGCAGCCCCGCCGTTTTTACCCAGTCGTGCTTTACCCAGGTAATATTGATGGAAAAATTGTCATCCGCCGTTTTCCCCGGCCAGCTAATACCATCCGTGCTGCCGTTGAATCTCAACAGGTCGTCTGTACCGGCAGATACACCAGCTATTTCCGGGATGCGCAGCAACTCTTCCCGCAGCAATTGATACTTGCCGGTCATTTCACCACGGAGCGGTATTTCCAGCAGGTTATCCTGGTTATAGCCCACCGGCCGGTTTTCACCATGTTGCAACTGCCGGTAAATAACGATAGTAGCAATAATAAGGAAGATGGAGATGATAAACTGGACTGTAACCAGGCTTTTGCGGAAGAGGCCATTCCCACGGTGCGTAGACACTACGCCCTTTAATACTTTCACCGGCCGGAAGCTGCTGAGGAAAAACGCCGGATAACTGCCGGCAACCAGGCTGGTGAACAGCACCAGTAAAAGGATCCCGGTCCATATACCTGTGTTCAGGAAATTAAGCCGGATGCTTTTGCCGGAAACACTGTTCAATCCCGGCAGTACCAGTTGTACAATAAGCAATGCCAGCAGCAGCGCGCCAAAAGTAATGATCATTGCTTCCACCAGGAACTGGAAAATAATAGTGATCCTGGAAGCGCCCAACGCTTTCCTTACACCTACTTCCTTTGCCCGCCGTTCTGCACGGGCGGTAGAAAGGTTCATGAAATTGATACAGGCAATCAGTAAAATAAAAAAGCCGATAGTGCCCAGCAGCATCATGATCTCTATACGGCCCCCGCTGGGCTTACCGTTTTTAAACCCACTATAAAGATGCAGCGCGGTAAACGGGTAGGCGAACAGGTAACTGCTGCTATCCGCCGCGGTAGCCTGCATGGCCTTGCGCAGTTTTTTATTGAACGCATCCACATTACTTCCGGGCTGCAGCAGCAGGTAGTTGCCAATACGGTAATTATCCCAGCGGTCAATCCAGTCGGCATTCTCCAGTTCATAAAGGCGGAAGGGGAGTACTACATCAAATTTAACCGAACTGTTGAAAGGTGCATCACGGATCACTGCTGCCACCCGGAGGTTATGCTGGTTATTATGCCTGATAATATTGCCAATGGGATCTTTACTGCCATACAATCTCCTGGCGGCGCTTTCCGAAAGAATAATGGCGCCCGGATCCCGGAGCGCTGCAATAGGGTTTCCTGAAACAGCAGGGAAGGTGAAAATATTAAAGTAATCAGGATCGGCGTACATGCTTTGCTGGTAAATGCTTTTTTCCCCGGTGCTGAGCAGTTGCTGTCCGCCGTAAACATGCCGGGTAGCATATTGTATTTCCGGGAAGTCGTGCTGCAGCTTTGCACACAGCGGTGCAGGCGTGGCATCGCCGGTAAACCACCGGCCATCGTGATACTGGTTGCTCATCACCATGTAAATACCCCGTCCGTTCCGGTGGAAGGAATCATACGTAAATTCCTCGTGGAGCCATAACAGGATAATGATACCTGTGGCCAAACCAATGGAAAGGCCGCCTATATTAATGAGAGAGGAGCGTTTGTTTTTAAGGAGATTCCTCCAGCCGTGCC
>NZ_DATMTE010000769.1:0-1679 GCF_035564935.1 Chitinophaga sp.
GGAATATCTTCTACAGGAATCCTTTCCTGGTAGATCTCCGTGTAGGTATAATCGTGCTCCATAAAATGATGGGTAGCACTGGCTACGTTGCCGTCGTGCCTTACCAGGGATTTCACCGGGTAAAGGGTCAGCATGTCATTCAGGTAAGCAGTGGCTCTCCAGCGGATAGCCCAGGAGCTTACCTTTCCGTTCTTCTGCTGGTGCAGCATCCTGAAAAAAGGATAACCTCCCCAGAAATCAAAAGCTCTTTTCAGCCCGCTTTTTTTTATTTTTTCAATAACCGTTTCGGTATCCCTTTCAAACTTGTTCCAGGCCCTTGACCAGGTGCCCCAGCCCAAACAGCCGGGATCGTGGATCATAAAAGTGGCTGGCTTATAATCTGCAGGCATTTCGATCGGGTAAAGATAACCGTGAATAGCGATCACCTTTTCATTTTGCTCATATTTCCAGAGGCCATCGTTCATGTATTGCAGAAAGTAGGGAGATACTGCCAGGTCATCTTCCAATACAATTACTTTTCCATGTTTAGCAATCACTTCAGTAACCCCGTCTATCACGGAGGTAGCCAGGCCCTTGTTCTTTTCTGCTTCCAGCACCACCACTTCCTTACACCATTGCCTGCTGTGCACCACTTCCCGCGCCTGTTTTACCAGGGCTACCTGTTCAGGAGTGGCATTGGCTTTGGGGCCGTCGCAATACACATAAAGCGTACTTTCTCCTGCTTCCCGGTTTTCACTCAGGTGCTGTAAAGTGCTCAAAGTCAGCTCTGGCCGGTTGTATACAAATAATACGATGGGAGCGAGTTCCATGATATGAAAAAGTACTGCGCAGTGCAGTTGTTAAGTTAAAACGGTAAAAATCGTATAAAAATAACAATAAAACAAATATGTAGAGGTGGCTACAGTCGTCCTCCGCCGGCAAAGTAACGTTTCCAGTAGGGTTCATTCAGATCGCTGATCATGACGCCTGCACTGGTAGAGGCGTGAACAAATTTATCATTCTCCAGGTAGATGCCTACATGGGAAATACGTTTATGATGGATCCTGAAAAATACCAGGTCGCCTTCATGAAGATCATGCGGCTTTATTCTTTTCGCCTGTGTATACAGATCGGCTGAGTTACCGGAAAGACCCATCTGGAATACAGTATTCATGAGGGTATTCACGAATCCCGAGCAATCGATCCCGTCTCTTGTTTTACCGCCAAGCCGGTAAGGTGTACCGTACCAGTCGTCGATAAAGCCATACAGTTTCTGGTTCAATACATCTTCTACTGCCACATCGAGCAACTGTGCATATTTGAATTGCCAGCTCTGTGCATTTTCCAGGTTGGCGCTGCCCCTGGTAATATTCCTGCTGATGCTGATATCCCTGTTGCCGTCACGGGAAGTATTGCGGACAGGGCGTTTTGTGGCAATGCCATCTATAAATTCAACCCGGTTATTATTAGCTGTAGCTGGTACGCTGCTGTGTTTCTTAGCGGTACCTTTTTTTAATGAAGCGCAGGAACTGAGCGATAATGCACATATCGATAACTTCACAAGCAGGTGTCCCTTTACTCTGATCATAAGCTTCTGGCTAAATTTTCGCTAAAATACAAATATATAGGGATTTACAAATGTTGATTTAAGCGAAGTTTGTCTGACGCGGAGTTTGTCTGACTCAGGATTAAACTGATTA
>NZ_DATMTE010000770.1:0-5514 GCF_035564935.1 Chitinophaga sp.
GGCAGGAAAAACCTTGTGGTTTTCCTGCCGGCGCAATATGTTTATACGTTATGTTCAGGAAGTGGCAGCCTCCTAAAACTTAATCAACAACTTCTCTGCCACCAGCTTATTATCTTTATAATACTCAAAATACCAATCCCCGTTCTTCTTCAATACTATTCCGTTCGATACACCATTATTGGCAATAAAATAATCCGCCACAGAAGTTTTCAGCAATGTTAAAACTATTTTCGGGCTGGTATCAATTAACTGGTATCCGTTAGCCGTTGCCTGCGCGTATAAAGTGCCGGCAGCTTCTTTGGTCTCCGGTACCGGCGGAGCTGTGGGAGGTGGCGGCGGTGGCGCCGGCGTCTGCTGCGCTACAACAGCTGGTGCGGTCGCCTGCTGCGGTTCGGCAATGGCTGTTCCGTCGTATGCGTAAGGAACATCATTCAGGGATGTAAAGGCATCTCTCAGGGCGAGGTTATACGCAGGCGCAAACTCTTTCTCCCTGCTTTTACCTTCTTTGCTTTTGAAGATGATGTTACCTTTGCAATCCTTTAATAAAAGGGTAAGATTGGTAACAAACAATCCTTTTTTCTGCACCACTTCGGTGTTGAGTGCATTGCACCTGTTGCCGGCAATCTCCTTTGGTATTTCTGAATTGTCGAAATAAACGGTAAAGCCTTTTTCTTCGAGCAGCGACTTGGTCACGGTGTTTAACCCGTACTGGTTGTCTTCTTTGGAGAAATTGAACCTTTCAGGTACCAGCACGTATTTGTAGTTATTGATCGTATTCTGGGCATACCCGGAAAACGAAGCGAATACAAGAAATAATAAAGCGTATCCTTTCATATAGGTTTTGTCTTCTGATTTGGACGAAAATATACGAAATACTTGTCAAAACCAGTACAAACCAGCTAATTATCTGCAGGGGCGTACAAACAAAGCTGCCTCCGGCAACCTTGTACCAGCGGCAGGTTTGTCTGAAGGCAGCTTTTTTGGGGTTAACGGGTATTTACTTTTCAGCTGTGTATCCTTTGGTGGCAGCTACCTGGATGATAGACCGGTTGATGGCAGCGCCCAGGTCGTCTGTCTTATTGCTTTTCTTCATAGCTTCATCAATATATTTTTGCCGTTGTTTTCCCAGTACAGCTATTTCTTTCTGGATGCTATCCCTTTCTTTGCTTTTAGCAGCTACCAGTGTTTGCAGTTCAGCGGCGCTTTTTTCTCTCAGTTCTTTGGGCAATTCGCTTTTGCTGATACTTTTTAACACAGCAGGATCTTGTTTGGCACGGTCTACCAGGTCCCAGCTGTCATTTTTATACACTGATTTTGATTTACTCACATAACGTTCTACAGAGTTAGCGGAAGAAATATCCCTGGCATTTTTGTCCTGTATTACCTGGTTGTTTTTCTTTGATTCACCATGAGCGCCATAGGCGATATAAGTTTTATTGATGCGCTCGTTGTAGGCTTCAATGCGCTTGTCGTACGGGGTTTCGATAAAATCTACTTTCCGGTCGGAGTCAATATTAAAATACTGGCCCTGTCCCTTATCAGCGCCATCTTTCCAGTGGGTGGCAATGCCTTCCTGTTTATCGCCGCAGTAGATAGTATTAATGAAGATGCTTTTGCTAAGAGCCTGCCCGGCGGCAGTGCTGTAATTAACCCTTCCCTGGTCGAATGGTTCGTTACCGGCAATATAAATGAGTTTCATATCTGCTTCATCATGGCCCCATTCGAGCGATTTTACTGCGGAGTTGATAACAGCGCCGCAGTATTCTGATCCGCCGTTGGTGCGGAGCGAGAACAGTTTTTCGGAGATAAGATCAAGATCGGTGGTGAGCGGGGCCACCTGCCTGATGTAACCGGATTCGGGAGAAAGACCATCATTGCCATACTCATACAGGGCAATTTCAATCACCGGTGTTTTGCCTTTGTACTTCAGCGTGGTAAGGGTATTGATAATATTCCATAATCTTGATTTTGCCTGGTCTATCAGGCCATCCATACTGTTGGAGGTATCGAGGAGTATAGCTACCTGTATACGGGTATTGTCTGCGGCGGAAGGAGAAGCAATCACCGTGGGCGGGGCAGCTGTTTTATACTCTTTTTCAGGGAGATGTTTCACCGTACTGTATTTCCATACCAGGAAACCCGATACCAGCAGGGCGCTGGCAAATAATGTCGTTTTCATGATGTTTGATTTAGAATGACGTCATGAAAATAAAGGGTCTTCCCAACCGTTAAGGGCCCCACTTGGTGAAATGCCGGGTTGAATGGGTGAAATGGCGTGTGCTCCGTGCTGAAAAATCTTATTTTGCAGCAGAATCAACGATCATGCTACGTTACTGTATTTGCTTACTTATCTTGCCGGGGCTGTTGTGGACAGGCGGAATAGCCGCTGCACAAGGGAAAAAGGGTAGTGGGTACCCGGTATCCAAAGCAGCAAGGGAGCTGAAAAAATCCCTTTCCAGGGATGATAACGACCTGCAAACAGCCATTCATTACGAGGCATTGGCAAAGGAGCTTACCGATAAAAGCGAATATGCCAAAGCAGAGGATTATCTTAAAAAGGCGCTGGAGATCTACACCCGGCTAAAACACCCCGATGCAGCAGCGGCTGGCCGCGCACTGGCGAAAGTGCAGGAAATGCAGAACAAAATAATACCGGCCATAAAGAATTACCAGTCGGCCGGCGACCTGGCCATCGATAAAAGCCTGGAGAGCGTCAATTTCAACGATGCCAACCGCCTGCGCAATACTAACCCGCAGGTACAATCCAATTACGCACAATCCAACGCCGCCATTTTCGAAAAGGAAGGAAAAAAAGAAGAAGCTGCAGATGCTTACAAACAGCTGGGTAACAGCCAGCTGCTGCAAAATAATACCTCTGATGCTATTGCCAGCTTCAAGAAGGCGTTGGAAAAAAGCGATAATACCCGCGACATTGCCGCTATCAGCAAAAAGATCTCTAAGGTATACGTGGCCGGCAATAACATCGATGAAGCCATCAGCATGAATGAAGCCATCCTGGAAAAAGCAAAGGAAGAGGGTAATGTTGAATTGCAGATAGACCAGATACAGGAACTGGCCCAGTTGTACACCAATAGCCGGCAACCGGAAAAAACAGGCAGCCTGCTGGAAGAGGCTTATATGCTGGCGTTTAAAAGCGGGAATACTTCTAAAACAAAAGACTGTCTCCTTGCACTCACCGGTTATTACAAGGGGCAGCGGAAAGAGGACGTGGCGCTTACCCGGTACGACGATTTCCTCCATCACCTGGATACGCTTATCAGAACCGACAGCTCTCTCGTAGACGCCAGCCTGTTCGACATTACAGAAGGGAAGATCAAAGACCTCGAAAAGGAAAAGGCCCTGCAACTGGCGCTGATCAATAATAAGAATACGCTCAACTATTTCCTGATCGCTTCCATCCTGGCAATGGTGATACTTTTGTTCTTTATCGCCCGCTCGCTGCGCGCCATTAAGATCAAGAATAAAAAGATTGCCCTGCAATCATTGCGCCGTGAAATGAACCCGCATTTCATCTTTAACAGTCTTAACAGCGTTAATCAATACATTGCGGAAAACAACGAAATGGAAGCCAATAAGTATCTTACTTCTTACTCCGGCCTTATGAGAAATGTGATGGAACACTCCAATAAGGATTTTGTTACATTGGCCGTGGAGGCGGAACAGCTGAAAAGGTACCTGGACCTGGAACAACTGCGCTTCAGCGATAAATTTGTGTATATACTGGATATAGATGAAACCCTGGATGCAGATACGGTGATGATCCCCAATATGCTGATCCAGCCCCACCTGGAAAACGCGGTATGGCACGGCCTCCGGTATAAGGCCACGAAAGGACTGCTACGGGTTACGTTTCAGAAACAGGCGCATTATATACGGGTGATCATAGAAGATGACGGCATCGGGCTAACGGAGAGCCATAAACTGAAAACGGTTCACCAGAAAGCGCACCAGTCCAGAGGTATTACCAACACCACGGAGCGCATCAGTTTACTGAACGATATTTACCACCTCGATATCCGGATGCAGATGGAGGAAATAACCCGGGAAGGCGCCACCGGAACAAGCGTGGTACTGCAACTTCCCTTAATGGACAAGCATGATGTTAACAGGAAAGATCACTTCAGTTATCGTTGAAGACGAAGCCGCTGCTATGGCAGCCTTACAAAACTATCTCGGGAAATTTTGTCCTCAGGTGGAAGTGACCGGCACTGCCCAAAACAGCAGGGAAGCTATCGCGCTATTGCATGAGCTGCGTCCGCAGCTGGTATTCCTTGATGTGGAAATGCCTTTCGGCAATGCTTTTGATGTGCTGGAAGGATGCCAGGACCTGCAGTTTGAAACCATTTTTGTAACGGCTTTTTCGGAGTATTCGCTGAAAGCGCTGAACCAGAGCGCAGCTTATTACCTGCTGAAACCGGTGAGTATAGAAGAACTGATCCTGGCGGTGAATAAGGTGCAGCAACAATTGCAACAAAAGCATTGGCTGAACAGGAACCGCATCATCATGGAAAATGCCAGGGAAATAAATCCTGGTATGCAACAGGTGATCCTGCCTACCCTGGATGGATTTGATGTGGTGAAGATGAATGAAATTGTGCGGCTGAAAGGGAATGGCAATTTTACCGATGTTTATTTAACCAATGGCAGTAAGAAAATGGTATGCCGTTTTCTGAAACATTTTTCTGAGATGTTACCACTTCCGTTCGTACGGGTGCATAAATCACATATCATTAATATCCATTACGTGCAGTCGTATCACAAAGGCGCCGGCGGCTATGTGAACCTGAACGACGGTACGGAGGTGGAAGTATCGCCGGCTTATAAGGATAGCCTGTTGAAGGCGTTTCAATAATATTTTTTCCCTACATTTAGCCAGTCAACCAACTATAACGTATTGTCTGAAAAGGATCTACATATCGGGCCGGAGTTCATGAAGCGTATTGCTGAAGGGGATGAAAAAGCATTTGCCGGCCTGTATTCCGGCTTTTATGATAAAGTATACAGTGTAGCCCTGATGTACCTGAAGGCCCACCAGATGGCGGAAGATGTTACCCAACAGGTTTTCCTGAAATTATGGGAGCGACGCACATCACTGGAGAGCATTCAGAAGGTGGATGCCTTTTTATTTATTACCGCCAGGAACGAGATCCTGAATATTTTCCGGCGGCAGTCGGTACAGGCCAGTTACCAGGCGTTTATCCGGGAGTTGTTTTCACAGGAGTCGGCCACGCCGGAAGACCTCCTGATCATCAAGCAAAAGGGCAGGCTGATGGAATCCATTATCAGTAAGCTGCCCGTGAGGCAACAGGAGGCATTCCGCTTAAGCCGGTTCCGGGGGCTGTCTTATGAGCAGATTGCCACTGAAATGAATATATCATTACCCACCGTAAAGGAGCATATGTCCAAAGCACTGCAGCATATCAGGGAGCTGTTGCTTACCCATAAGGATGAGTTGCTGTTGTTGTTTTTCCTTTGTTCAGTTTCCCGGTAAAT
>NZ_DATMTE010000771.1:0-9172 GCF_035564935.1 Chitinophaga sp.
TTTTCTAATTATTAAGTAATACCATAAATATTTTAACCGGGCTACTCTTCTCTCACTGGCAGCTTACCTTCCAGCCATTGGCGCTGCAGCTGTTCCATTTCCTGCAGTTCCTCCGGGGTAAGGGCGGTATGGGTCAGCTCCTGCAAAGAGGGCTGCCCCGCATTTACCCAGGCAGTATACCAGGCAGCTGCAACAGCCGATATCGCATTTTTCATCCTTCGTTCTACCATGTTGCCCATGGAAAGCGCGTATGCTTTCGTATAGTCTTCTGCGTAAGTACGAATTAATACCCCATTCCGGTTTTCATATCCATAACGCCTCCCGGGCGGAAACTGTTTGCTTAACCGCTTTTCGTAGGCCAGTACTGTATCTGCGGCCATTCCGCTTACCGTGATGATGTCCCATATATATTTCCTCGGTTCGGATATATACACTGCTTTTCCTGCCCAGTAATCGAAGGTCTGGTCTGCCAGCAACTCCGGGATGCGCGACTCCCAGAGGCCATGGATGCCCTGCTGGCCGGTAAACTGGCCGTTATGATTGGAACAAACATGCAGGGGTACATGCGCATCCGCAATGTAATGGCCCAGTTCAGCGGAAAGCCGCAGGATGCGCTGCTGGTCTTTTTCCCGGAAGGCGGCAGTGAGCATGGCCAGCATCTTTTCAAGATGCCATGGCAAAATGCCGTTCCTGTTGAGGGAATCGGCACCGTACTTTGCTACCGCGCCGGCCCAGTTGCGGGGGATCTGCGTATAGGGCGGCCGGTCGAACAGGTCGATGTCGATATAATGCCGGGCGCCCTCTGCCGCTACAGCATAACGACGCTTGTCCGGATCGGTGGCATGTACCGTGATATACTCCAGGTTCGGTTTATAGAGGATCATCATTTCAGGCGGCAGGCAAAATACAGCCAGCCGGTTGATACGCTGATGCGCAAAAAAGCCCCATGCATGAACATTTACACAGGAGAACAGGATCACTGAAATGAACGCGGGAATCCGCAGGCAGGTGTGGGTTAACATGTCATTATAATTTTTTGGGAAGACGAATATAGCGAAAAAAAGAATGCTGATATTTTATCTCCAGGGATAAAAAAATATCAGCATTGTTATTTTAAAACACCTGTAACCGGATCATATATTGGTAACCCCACCGCTTACAGCAAACTTCATGGCTTCGCCGGCAGAAATATCCGTAAGCGGTTTAACCCGCTCCTTGGGCACCATAAACACCTTACCGGTAATAGCATAGGCGTGCGGCACATATACGGCCATGTATCCCTCCAGGCCCAGGTTGCTCAGATCTGTTTGTGTAATGAACCCCATCTCCCATACATCTATCCCGTAAATCTGCACCAGCACCGGGTGATCAAATTTTTTCTTCTCACCTACAAACGCATCAAAAACATCTTTGATAGAAGTATAAATGTATTTGATAAAAGGTGTGCGTTCCAGGAGATGATCAAACAGATCAAAGATACGCCCTATGATAAAGGAAGAACTCAGGTAACCTACGGCAATGATCAGCAGCAGCACCAGCGCAAATCCTACTCCCTTATACTTCAGGAAATTGAATGACGCATCTTCCGGGATCAGTTCTTTCGGAATAATATTATCTATAGTAATAAACGCCCAGTACAAGGTAAGCGCTGTAATACCAATGGGCGCCAGTATGAGCAGTCCCTGAAAGAAGTAACGCAGCAATCTTGATGCAAATACTTTTAATCTAAGCTTTGGCGACATGGTTTGTGATTAGGGCTGCAAATTAGACAATAAACCTTAAAGGAGGAAGTAAGGGCCGTTAATTGAATGTTGCCACATTTAAAAAAATAATACTGGAAACTTTGGAAGTTTGGAAAGTTTCCATAGTTTTGTCCTGCATTACTACTGGGTTAACGCCGCAAACTTATGGAAGTACAGGAACGCATTATGGACACGGCTTTCAGCCTATTCCGTCAGTTTGGTACCCGCTCCATTACAATGGATGACATTGCTGAGAGGATGGGTATCTCGAAGAAAACGCTTTACGCTCACTTCACTGATAAGGACGATATGGTTTGTCAGACCATCGCCCGGTTCATAAATATCGTTACGGAAGATTGTATTGAAGACCGGAAAAAATCGAAAGATGCCATTGATGAATTATTCCTGGTAATGGACATGCTGGACCGCCGCCTGCGCAATATGAACCCGGTCATTATCCTGGATCTGCAGAAATTTCATTCCAAAGCCTACCAGCTGTTCCTCGACTACCGGAATAATACCCTGGCCACCATGATCCGCGAAAACATGGAAAGAGGGATCAGCGAAGAAGTGTACCGGCCCGACATCGACATTAAGATATTAACGCAGTACCGCATTTATGGATGTATGATCTGTTTTCAACCGGAAGTATTCCCTGGCGCCAATGATATGAACAAAGTGCAGAAAGTGTTGCTGGAGAATTTTTTATATGGGGTGGCATCTGTAAAAGGATACCGGCTTATTGAAGAATATAAACAACTATCGCAAAATAAATAACACTATGCTATCAATCAAAAGGCTCACCAGTATGGCTTTTATGGTGTGGTTGCTGTTACTGGCCACTATAGCCGGCGCCCAGCAGCAGGTTTCGCCAGAACCCATCCGTTTGTCTGCCAAGGAAGCGGTCGACTTTGCCCTGGCCAATCAGAGCACAGTAAAAACCGCTAAACTGGACGAACTCATCCAGCTGGCGAAAAACAAGGAGGTTAGCGGCCTGGCACTACCCAACATCGCCGGTACCGGTTCCTACCAGTACAACCCGATCACCCAGAAACAAATGTTTAACATGAGGAACTTTGGTTTACCCAAAGACTCCTTTACGGTTGTTTCTTTCCAGTTGCCGCATAATCTGCTCGGCGAAGTAAAACTTACACAGGTGCTCTTCGACCCAAGCGTGTTGGTGGCATTGCAGGCGCGCAAAACCCTGGAAGACCTGGTATCCCAACAAGTGCAGAAAGCGGAAATAGACGTGAAATCCAGTGTGTACAAAGCCTATTACAATGTACTGTCTGCAGACAAAGCGCTCCAGATCCTTACCGAAAACATCACTTCCCTGGAAAGGATACTCAGCGAAACCAAAGAGATCTATAAAAACGGGCTCGCGGAAAAACTGGATGTAGACCGGCTGGTGGTGCAATACACCAACCTGCAAACAGAACAAACAAAACTCCGTAACCTGATTGAACTTGGTATCGCGTCACTCAAATACCAGATGGGTATGCCGTTGAAACAACAGATAACGTTAACGGATACACTCTCTACTGAAAAGATCGTGGCAGATGTACTGGATATGGATAAATTCGACTACTCACAACGTATCGAATACCAGTTGCTGCAATCGCAAAAGAAAGCAAATGAATATGACCTGAAAAGATATAAGCTGAAAGGTTTGCCTTCCCTGCAGTTGTTCGGTTCCACCGGCGCACTCAGGGGAAGCGATAAGTTTGATTACTTCCAGAACCAGATGTGGTATGGCTATGTAAACACAGGGCTGAACCTCTCTGTTCCCATCTTTACAGGGATGCAACGCAAACGGCAGGTAGACCAGGCATGGCTGGCAGTAAAGAAAAGTGAAGTAGCCATTGAAAACGCCAAACTGGGTATAGACCTTGAAAGGGAACAATCGTATTCCACTTTTAAGAACAACGTGCTCACGCTGGAAGCGCAGGAGAAAAACATGGAACTGGCACAGGACGTATATCACACTACCCAGATCAAATACAGGGAGGGCGTAGGTTCCAGCCTGGAAATGACCACTGCTGAAAACGATTTGCTCACTGCACAGAATAATTATTTCACTGCATTGTTTAACGCTATCGTAGCTAAAGTAGACCTGCTGAAATCATACGGCAAATTATAAGCTTCATTATTTCTATCACCATTCACTACTAACTATATGACCAAAAAATATGCTTTCCTGATCCCTGCTATCACACTGGTGCTCGCTGCCTGCGGTGGTGGAGGAAATAAATCCGAACAGCTGGAGAAGCTCAAACAGGAGAAAGTAAAATATAATGAAGAGATCGATAAAAAAATAGCAGCACTGGAAAAAGAAGTAGGTGTAAAAGATACGCTGCAGAAGATGAAAGACGTAACAGTAACCGCCATTACGGATACTATATTTCAACACTATATAGATGTGCAGGGAAGTGTAGACGCCCGCGAAAATGTAAACGTTTCCGCCCGCGTACCGGGAATCATTACCAGTATCCTGGTGAGAGAAGGACAAGCTGTGAAACAGGGACAAACCCTGGCCCAGGTAGACGACCAGGTACTAAGAGCCAACATGGCTGAACTGCGTACCCAGCTTGAACTGGCTAACACGCTGTTTGAAAAACAGAAAAACCTGTGGTCACAGAAAATCGGTTCTGAAGTACAATATCTCAACGCAAAGAACCAGAAAGAAAGCCTGGAAAAAAAGATGGCTACCCTGCAGGATCAACAGGCGCAAACCCGCATTATTGCTCCTATCAGCGGTACGGTAGATGCAGTGATCGCTAAAGTGGGAGACAATGCCGCTCCCGGCGCACCAGCCTTCCGCGTGGTAAACGCCAACAACCTGAAGGTAACCGCCAACGTTGCAGAAGCCTATGCAGGTTTGCTGAAATCAGGCGATGATGTGATCCTGTCTTTCCCGGATATTAACCGCGAAATACGCAGTACTATTGGTTTTGCATCCAGGACCATTGATCCGCTGAGCCGCACTATCAAAATTGAAGTGCCGCTGAAACCGGATGCCGGCCTGCGTCCTAACATGATTGCACGTATCAGGATCGTGGACTATACCGCTAAAAATGCAGTGGTGATCCCGGTAGGCGTGATCCAGTATACTTCAGGAAAACCTTACGTAATGGTAGCGCAAAACGCTAACGGCAAAATGGTGGCACAGCGCAAAACAATAGATCTGGGCCGTACATACAACGATAAGGCAGAAATAAAGAGTGGCCTGGCATCAGGTGATAAAGTGATCACTACCGGTTTTCAGGGGTTGAATGACAACGACCTGATTAAATTATAAAGCTGATTCAAACAGCCAAAACCAAGCGTATGCAAGATAATCTCCATAAAGAATTTAAGCCTACCAGCTGGTCCATTGATAATAAGGTGAGCGTATACGTGGCTACCATTATTATTGCATTGGCAGGTATACTTTCTTATATCAACCTGCCGAAGGAACAGTTTCCGGAAGTGGTGTTCCCGCAGTTCTATATCAATACCATCAACGCCGGTACTTCCCCGGAAGATATGGAAACAACGGTCACCAAACCGATAGAAAAACAACTGAACGGTATTTCCGGCGTGAAGAAGATCAAGAGTACTTCCATGCAGGATTTTTCTGCCATCACTATTGAATTCAATGCCAATGAAGACATTGAAGCCGCCCGTCAGCAGGTCCGTGAAAAAGTGGATGATGCAAAGAAGGATCTGCCGCAGGACCTCACCCAGGAGCCACAGATCGTGAAGATAGATGTGTCGCAGATCCCTATTATGAACGTGAACCTCTCCGGTGATTTTGACCTGCAAACCCTGAAGAAGTATGCAGATGACATGAAAGACCGTATTGAGGCGCTGAATGAAATTACCCGTGTAGATCTGGTGGGAGAACTGGAACGTGAGATCCAGATCAACGTGGATAAATACAAGATGGATGCAGCCAGGATCAGCTTCGATGATATCATCGGCGCTATCCAGGGAGAGAATATCACTATCTCCGGCGGTCTTGTAGCCATGGATGGGCAGAAGCGCACCCTCAGCGTAAAAGGGGAATATAAGGATCCGGCAAGGATAGGAAATATCATTGTACGCGGACAATCCGGTGCAACGGTTTACCTGAAAGATATTGCCAACGTGGTAGACGGCTTCCTGGAGCAGGAAAGCTATGCGCGGTTGGGCGGTAAAAATGTGATCACACTGAACGTTATCAAGCAGAGTGGTAAAAACCTGATCGATGCGTCTGATAAGATCCAGGCCATTACAAAGGATATGACGGAAAATTATTTCCCGAAAGGCCTGGATGTAACCATCACGGCCGACCAGTCGAAATCCACGCGTGTAACCCTGCATGACCTGATCAACACCATTATCATCGGCTTCCTGCTGGTAACTGTTATCCTTATGTTCTTCATGGGAGCAGTGAATGCAATCTTCGTGGCTTTGTCTGTACCTATTTCCATGTTCATCGCATTTTTGCTGATGCCCATGTATGGGTTTACGTTAAACATGATGGTGCTGTTCTCCTTCCTGCTGGCATTGGGTATTGTGGTAGATGATGCCATTGTGGTGATAGAAAACGTACACCGTATCTATAATCAGCGAAAGGACCTGGGCATTGTGAAGGCGGCTAAAATAGCCGCGGGGGAAGTGTTCCTGCCGGTATTTTCCGGTACGCTTACGGTATTGGCGCCGTTTGT
Source organism: Chitinophaga sp. (assembly GCF_035564935.1). Lineage (GTDB taxonomy): Bacteria > Bacteroidota > Bacteroidia > Chitinophagales > Chitinophagaceae > Chitinophaga. Next base: position 6,434 of record NZ_DATMTE010000771.1, read on the forward strand.
ACCGTTGTTGTTCTGGCCTGGTGTGATCGGTAAATTTATGTTTTACCTGCCGGTTACACTGATCACTACGCTGGGCGCTTCCCTGGTGGTGGCCTACATTATTAACCCTGTGTTTGCGGTAGATTTCATGGACAGGCACGAAGGTGAGAATCATCCAAAGCCTAAGTTTGATAAGAAGTTCACTATCCTTTCCGGCGTATTTGCCCTTATTGCCCTGATTGGTTATGCCAATGGCAGTGTGGGAGTGGGTAATTTTGTAGTATTTCTTTACCTGATGATCGTACTGGAACGTTTCTGGTTAGGTAGTGTGGCACGCCGCTTCCAGCATGGGTTCTGGCCTAAGGTGCAGGAGCGTTATAAACGCATATTACAATGGTGTTTGCTTGGATGGCGCCCGGTATGGATCGTTGTGGCCACATTCGGATTGCTGATCTTCAGTATCATGTTAACGGCTATACGAAATCCACGGGTGGTATTCTTCCCGCAGGCAGATCCCAATTTCATTTATACTTATATAGAACTGCCTAACGGTACCGACCAGAAGTATACCGATTCTATTACCAACCTGGTGGAAAAACGTATTACAAAGGTAGTGGGAGATAAGAACCCGATCGTAGAGTCTATTATCTCCAATGTGGCCAAAGGCGCAGGCGATCCATCGCAGATGGATCTCAGCGTGCAGCCGCAGAAAGGAAAGGTGACGGTGGCCTTCGTAGAGTTTGGTGCAAGGAACGGGCAGTCGACCGTACAATATCTCGATAAAATCCGCGAAGCGGTAAAAGGTATCCCGGGTACAAATATTACAGTAGAGCAGGAACAGGGTGGTCCGCCAACCGGTAAGCCAATTAACATTGAAATATCAGGCGACAACTTTGATGAACTTACGAGCTCGTCGTTCAGGCTTAAACGTTACCTCGATTCATTGCAGATTGCCGGCGTAGAAGAGCTGAAAAGTGATTTCGAGGACAATAAGCCGGAAATAGTAGTGAATATTGACCGCGAAAGGGCAAATGCGGAAGGTATTTCCACCCGCCAGATAGGTATGGCGCTCCGTACGGCGCTGTTTGGATTTGAAGCCTCCAAGATCCGCGATGCAAAGGATGAGTATAAGATAATGGTGAGATTGAATGAAGATCAGCGGAATAATATCAATAACCTGATGAACCTCAACCTGGTATACCGGGATATGAATATGGGCGGTGCAATAAGGCAGGTACCATTGTCGGCCGTAGCGGATATCCACTATTCCAACACCTATGCAGGTATCCGGCGTATTGACCAGAAGCGTGTAATTACCCTGTATTCCAACATCTTAACCGGTGCGAATGCCAACGAGGTGGTACAGCATATTGAAACATCGCTGAAGGATTTCACGCATCCGAACTCCGTAACCATAAAGATGACCGGTGAGCAGGAAGACCAGCAGGAAACCATGAACTTCCTCATGATGGCGATGCTGGGTGCATTTGGGCTGATCCTGATGATTATGGTGACACAGTTCAACTCCATTGGCCGTCCGATGATCATCTTTATGGAGATCCTGTTCAGTATTATAGGTGTGTTCCTGGGCTTTTCCATCTTCAAAATGGATATCTCCATTGTAATGACGGGTGTGGGTATTATGGCGCTGGCGGGTATCGTGGTACGTAATGGTATAGTACTGGTAGAGTTTACGGATCTGCTGATCCAGCAGAACACGCCGGTATATGAAGCGGTGGTGGAAGCAGGTCGTACCCGTATGACCCCGGTAATATTAACCGCCATTGCTGCTATCCTGGGGCTGATCCCGCTGGCGGTGGGCTTTAATATTGATTTTGCTGCTTTGTTCAGTGAGTTTAAGCCGCATATCTTCTTTGGCGGGGATAACGTGGCCTTCTGGGGCCCGCTGGCCTGGACAATGGTATACGGGCTGATTTTCGCCACGTTCCTGACCCTGGTGCTGGTGCCGGTGATGTATGCCATGAACAAGCGCTCCATCGATGTGCTGGACAGATTTAACATGCCGCGTTGGCTGAAATATGTGCCTTTCCTGGTGCTGATCATCAAGGTGGTGTTCCTGAAGCGGGACGAGGTGAAGAAAATGCATGACCCGAAATATATGTCGCCCAAGCCATATAATTTCTTCCCGGTGCCAGAAGCAGAAGAGGAACCGGTATTAGGGAAGAAGAAGGTAGAGGGTATTTCCGTTAATTAAGTTTTTTTCAATACAGTGTAACAGTTGTAGGTTAACAGTCTCCGTCCCGATTCTTCGGGACGGATTTTTTTTGTATATTACACCCGGAAAAGAGTTTTTTTCTTTCATTAACAAATTTTAACATTTGGAATGAGTGGCATTTGAAAAGCCTTTATTACTTTTGACCCCTCAGACAGTTGTTGACACGTTACTAGCCATATACAGCCTTAGCCTTATATGCCATATGATAAAGTAAGAGAGAATATAATATAAAACTAAGACGCCTGTTTTGAACAGTTAGGCCATTTAGCCTGTAATAATGTAATAATCAGTATAAGCAGAGAAATAAGATAATCAGCACAGCTTTCTTGACAACAGCAGCACCGCCATTAAAAGAATAGTAATAGGGCGTAAGATTGGAAGACCATGGAGTATGTAGCATCATTAGCATTTGCTAAAGAGAAGGACCAACAGGATCCCTTAAATAAATTCAGAGAACAGTTTTATTTTCCACAACGTAACGGAAAGGATGCTATTTATTTATGTGGTAACTCGCTCGGACTACA
>NZ_DATMTE010000772.1:0-1748 GCF_035564935.1 Chitinophaga sp.
GTAGCAAGGAGAAAGGTGAGAATACTATTGAAGTGAATAAAGGGATAAAACTGGCTTTAACTGAAGCCCAATTCGGCGGAGATAATATATCCGTGGCGAAAGCTTCGGCAAAGGCCAGCGCAACGGAACCTTTAACGATAACAAAAGAAATTCAGTCGGGACCGTTTAGCATTACCGCAGAACTGACCGAAAATACCCCAAGTAACAGCGGGCTTAAAGCATCCACCGGTAAAAAGGCCGCAACGAAATTGCTGTCATTGAGAGGTCCGGTAACCTATCGGGTAGTAGCCTATGAAACAGACGGTACTTATATTGACCAGGCGGTTGGCGATGCCTCAGATGCAAGCCAGGTATTTTTTGGGGATAAATTGATCGCAGGTAATAAATATACCTTTGTGATCTATTCCTTGGGGTCTACGACTACCCCTCCCCCTGCTGCTCCAACAACAAACCTGTATACGGCAGGTCAGGTTAACTTCGCTTTTACAAGCTATACTGAAAATGGAGCGGACTTCATGTATGCCATCGAAAAAGATGTCACCATACTCGGCAACAATACCCCGACGCCATTAACTACACCATTGCAGCACATGTTTACCCGTGTGACCCTGCTTGTTGACAACAGTGATGATACCGGTACATTTGGTACTGCAAACTATGTAAAAGGAGGTTACCTTTCGGAGGTTCCGGTACAAGCGGAATGGGTTTCACCTTTCACTGACGCCACTGTCGACCTGAGCACTGGAGCAACAGTATCTGCCGTCGATGATAATAATGTACCCCCTGTTTCAAATCTAAATGCAACAGCACAGACTTTTATCGTCAACCAGAATCAGTCGACCAATTTTTCAATTGCATTAACGATACCAAGCGGTCAGATCAAAATCGGTCATGATGTCAATGCGCAAGCGGTAAACTTTAACTTTTCAAATGCAGGTCTAGGCTTAAAACCGGGCTTTTCCTACACCATGAAATTACGTTTCAACAGCGACCGCTTTGTCAATGCGTCCAATGTCACCAGAAGCGCTACTGCTGCTGATGCACGCTATGCTGTCATCGCCGGCTATCGTTGGGATCGTTTTAACCTTGGTGTGGTCGATGTAAACCCTGCAACCAATAATCCTGATGCCGTTCCATCCGTACAGGCATTATACGGTAATTACTACCAATGGGACCGTCAGGCTGCAGTGGCAAATGCTTACAGTGGTGATGGCGCTATCGCAGGATGGAATACAACACCTGCTCCAGACGGTTCATGGAATAATGGTACCGCAGCCGCTCCTGTGAAAGCAGCATTGGATCCATGTGGTACAGGAGATAGAGTACCTAGTCAAGCTGAATATACCCGTTTAGGAACTTATACCCGCCATACTTCCATTGGAACCTGGATTCCATTTAGTGGAACTTCTACTGGATTATCGGACTTTACAGCTGCACATATTATGACCAGTAGAAAGAGTAGTGATATCAAATTAAGCTTTCCTGCAAATGGTCACAGAAACCCGACAACGGGGGCCCAGCTTATCCGCCAAAGCTCCGCAATTTATTGGCTAAACACTGCAGTCGGCGGCAATAATTATGCGGTACAGGGACGTGGATTCCAAAGTTCTTGGGATACATCGAATTATCTTAAAAATGCTGGTTATCCGGTACGTTGTATCCAGGATAAATAAGAGGCTTACAAATTTTCATAAGTAGTCATTATATAAATCCCTATTTGACTAGAAATTTCCTGTTGAAAAAAAATA
>NZ_DATMTE010000773.1:0-2706 GCF_035564935.1 Chitinophaga sp.
ATAAGCTACCGGAAGAAAGATCACCCACCTTAATACCCAGCGGAACGCCCAGGGTGTATACTCTTTGTTTAAGCTTCAGGGAATCGGCAGGCTTTGAGATCAGCCCGATGTTTTTCAGGTTGATGCCGGTAAAAACGCCAAAATTCCGGGAAAAGTCTTTATTAAAATTGGAGCCGACATTCAGGAACATGGTAAACCTCGGAATATTACGCAGATGTTCGCCGTTATTCTTCATGGAAGCAAAAGACAGCAGGGGGCCATCGCCACCATGGGTTACGTATACCCCTTCCCGGTGTTTGGGATATTTTCCGAAAATGATGGAAAAAACGGTTTTTTCGCTGGTAACGATGGAGGTATCACCGTTAGCAGTAGTGGTGGTAGTCGCAGTGACTGAGTCTTTATTTTCCTGGGCAAATACACTACAACACAATGTCAACAGTATCAGGAATAACGGGCATAACTTACATTTCATAAAACGGGTGTTATGGTTTTTTAGATATTTGGTGGACTATTTCCACTAAAGACGACCCGGTTTAAAAAATGTTACGGCGACCCGGAAAATTTTTTAAAAATTCCTGTGACTGGCCACCCAGCCGATAATGTATTCGGAAATATCTTTGGTATTGGTACCCGGAGGGAACAGTTTTCCTACCCCCATTTCCTGCAGCGTTTCCATATCGGCATCGGGGATAATGCCGCCACCGGTGAGCAGCACGTCGTTCATGCCCTTTTCCTTCATCCGGGCAATGATCTTGGGAAATACGGTCATATGGGCTCCGGAGAGGATACTGATGCCGATAGCGTCCACATCTTCCTGCAGGGCGGCATTCACCACCATTTCCGGGGTTTGGCGCAAACCGGTATATATTACCTCCATGCCGGCATCCCGCAGTGCCGCCGCAATTACCTTTGCGCCCCTGTCGTGGCCATCCAGGCCCACTTTAGCTACCAATACACGAACAGGACGATTTAACGGGTTGACCATACCATTTTCATATTAAGGAAGTAAATGTACGAAAAAGCAGAAAGCTTAAGCTCTCTGCTTTTTTGTACATTTGTTCTCCAAGATAAAATTATTATGAGCGAAGAAAGATCCCTCAATTTTATAGAACAAATTGTTGAGGAAGACATAGCGAACGGCGTTAACGACGGCCGGGTACTTACCCGGTTCCCGCCCGAACCAAATGGCTACCTGCATATAGGTCATGCCAAATCCATTGTGCTGAACTTTGGACTGGCCCAGAAATACAACGGGAAAACCAATCTCCGCTTCGATGATACCAACCCGGTAACAGAAGATACCGAATACGTGGAATCTATTAAAGATGATATCCGCTGGCTGGGATTTGAGTGGGAGAAAGAACTGTATGCCTCCGACTACTTTGAACAACTCTACACATTTGCCGTAAAAATGATAGAAAAAGGACTGGCTTATGTGGAAGATGCCAGCGCTGATGAAATTGCCGCTGCCAAAGGTACCCCTACCGTACCAGGTACGCCCACTCCGGCCAGAAGCCGCTCTGTAGCGGAAAACCTGGACCTGTTTGAACGGATGCGCAAAGGCCAGTTCAAGGATGGTGAAAAAACGCTCCGCGCCAAAGGCGACCTCGCTTCACCCAATATGCACATGCGCGACCCCCTGATGTACCGCATCAAACATGCACATCACCACCGTACCGGCGACAAATGGTGCATCTACCCGATGTACGATTTTGCGCACGGACAAAGCGATAGCATCGAACATATTACCCATTCTATCTGTACGCTGGAATTTATTCCACACCGCCCGCTATACGACTGGTTTATCAAAGAACTGGAGATCTTCCCCAGCCACCAGTACGAGTTTGCCCGCTTAAACCTCACTTATACGGTGATGAGTAAACGAAAACTCAAACAACTGGTGGAAGATGGCCACGTGAGCGGATGGGACGATCCGCGTATGCCTACTATCAGCGGCCTGCGCCGCCGGGGTTATACTGCTGCCAGCATCCGCCAGCTCTGCGAGCGCGTAGGCGTACAGAAACGTGATAACATGATTGAACTGGGCCTCCTGGAATTTTGTATCCGCGAAGAGCTGAACAAAACGGCCAACCGTGTAATGGCCGTGCTGGACCCTGTAAAACTGGTGATCACCAACTACCCGGAAGGACAGGTGGAACAAATGACCGCCGATAACAACCCGGAAGATGAAAATGCAGGCTCCCGTACCCTGCCTTTCAGCAATACCCTGTATATTGAGCGGGAAGATTTTATGGAGGCGCCTCCAAAGAAATTCTTCCGCCTCGGCCCCGGCCTGATGGTACGTTTGAAAAACGCCTATATCATCAAAGGAGAAAGCTTTGAAAAAGATGCAGACGGTAATATCACCACCATTTACGCCACTTACCTGCCTGAAAGCAAAAGTGGGGGCGACCAGAGCGGACTAACCGTTAAAGGCACCATCCACTGGGTAAGCGCAGCACACGCAGCCACTGCCGAAGTACGGATCTACGATCGCCTGTTCACCGCGGAAAATCCACAGGCAGAAGAAGCCGACTTCAAAACCCTCATCAACCCGGATTCACTGCAGGTGATTAAACAAGCCTATGTAGAACCGGGCCTGCTGCAGGCAAAACCAGGCGAACGCTTCCAGTTCCTGCGCAAAGGTTACTTTGTAGTAGATAAAGACAGCACCCCTGAAAAAGTGGTGTTCAACAGGACTGTAAC
>NZ_DATMTE010000774.1:0-3902 GCF_035564935.1 Chitinophaga sp.
TTCCAGTGTTGAGTTCCGGCTGTTCAGGAATCCCTTGAAAACCAGTGAAATTTCGAAGCCGCCAAAGGTCTGGCTGGCAGTTCTCAGTTTTGAAATATTGGTGTCGTAACTCATTCCTACCTCGTATTTATCCATATCAATTTTGATGGTGGGGATAATGGCATCGTTCCATCTGAGGAAGAGCCCGCCATAAATGGCCCGGGTCGATTCCAGGCCCTGATCCATTAACCCATACCCGATCAATGCACCGCCAATATATTCCGAATAGGTGCCCTGGTGCAACTGGTTGTAGTGCGCAATCACCTTCACTCTTTCATCTACCGGTATTGTAATACCAGCATTAAATGTGAGTTTTGGCTGGAGTTCAATATTCTGATCGTTGTAGAAAGATATTTTAGCACGGTTAAAATGAAAGTAACCGGCCCCGATAAAATAATTCACATCTTCACCAATTACACTGTTGTAACTCAGTCCCACACCGGCATCTAGGTAGCTGTAGCCTTTCAGCGCCAGCTTACCTTCTTCTCCTGTAGCGCTGGCCGGATCAAAGCGCCCGTTGGTATACTGGTTGTTGAAGGTCATGCTGGCAGGATCGAATTGCCGCTGCACCAATCCGCCCATGAAGCCCATGGAAAGAAAACTGCTTTTATCTTCATTGAGGGATTTGTGATAATTGATAGCCGGGAAGATCTGGGTAGACTGCAGTTTGGATGTTCCTGCCCGGTCGTAGGTGAGCTGTAAACCGGTGGTTACATAGTCGTTACTGCGACCTACAGGGAATTTTATTTCGCCGCTTACCGTACCGGTCTGGTAGGGGATAGTAACGTTGTTCCACTGGTTGCGGTACACGGCCTGTACACGCACATCGCCATTGAAAATACCTATCAGCGCAGGATTGCGGAGAATAGGCGTTTCATAGAACTGCGAAAGATGTATATCCTGGGCATACAGTGGTGTTGCATACGCGATGCAAACGATGGCCAGTAATACACGGTATATGGTTTTCATGTTAGCCAGGTTAAATAATTATCTGAGTAATGTTACGTTGCCTTTCATCTGGAAAAATTCATTGGTATCGCAGTATGCTTCAATGAAGTAGATATACACATCTGAAGGCTGCGGCTTGCCGTTAAAGGAGCCGTTCCACCCGGTGCTGATATCATCTATATTGATCCTTTCACGGTGATACACTTCCTGTCCCCAGCGGTTAAAGATCCGGAACGATTTTATGAGGCTGACGCCCTTGCCGCGCGGGTAGAATATATCATTTTGTCCATCTCCGTTGGGACTGAAAGTATTGGGAATAAACACCACATCGGTATTGCAAACGAGGTCCACATTCATGATATCACTTTTCGAACATCCGTACTGGTTAGTGCCGGTAATGCTGTAAGTAATGGGTTTGCGTACCGCCGCAGTAACATAAGGCGAGCTGGTGTTATCCAGGTAATCGTCCGGGCTCCATTTCCACTTCACGATGTCCGGGCTGCCGCTGGCCATGAGCCGTACAATACCTCCCACCATTACTGTTTGGTCTTTACCTGCATCTACCTGTGGTACCGGCTTTACAGCTACTTTTACAAACAGCGGCGCGCTCATGGGGCAAATGGCATCATTGGTGCCGGTTACCTGGTAAGTGATATCGGCTACCGGTGTGGTTACCGGGTTGGCGATGGTGTTGTTGGTTAAACCGGTAACGGGTGTCCAGTTGTAAATAGTGGCGCCTGTTGCTTTCAGTTGTACCGAGGTACCATAGCAGGCAATGGTATCATTGTTTACGGTAAGATCTACTTTGGGCACCACCGCTATATCAGTAGAATCATACACCGTACAGCCGTACACGTTAGATGCCTGAACGAGGTAACGGGTATTTACAAGTGGCGCCGCTACCGGGTCTGTGCAAAATACACAGCTGAGCTGACTGGTAGTGAGCCATTGAACAGTACCGTCGGATAAAGCACTCAGGTTAACGCTGTTGCCTTCGCAGATCTTTGGCTGACTTGCCGTGGCTTTTACAACCGGGGTTGGATGGATATTGATGGTTTTAGTGACAGAGTCCCTGCAGTTGCGGGCATCTGTTACTACCAGCTTTACTGCCTGTGCGCCGGAAGTACTGTATTTACCGGCTGGCGGCGTTTGAGCGGTGGAGCTCTGCCCGTTGCCCAGGTCCCAGTACCAGTTGGCTATCGGGATATTGGGAGAGGTGATAGTATTATTAATAAAGCTTACCGGCTGGCCTGCGCAGGTAACGGGGCCGGTGGTAAAACCGGCCTGTGGTGCAAGAATATCAATATCATCCGGTTTATACACAATGTCATCGCAATAAGCGGGATCGTTGTAATGAATGGTGAGCTGGTTATCGAAGGTGCCCGCGGTGGCCCATGTTTTTATGTAGGTTTGATCGGTGGACGTAAACGTAGTGCCGTCGCCGAACTGCCAGGTGTAGCTGGATACCAGTCCCAGCGGCACATTCAGTACACCATAGGTGGCTTTGCTGCCGCGGCAGATAGAACTAACGCCGGCAGTGAAATCTGCCCGGAAGTAATACACCGTCTGGAAACTGCTGTGGTTACAGTTGTTGCCTATCTCCCCTATAGTAAGACGAACGGTATAATTACCCGGTATTGTATAATTATGCACGGCATCCCGGGTGTTTACCAGCGGGGAGTTATCGCCGAAATCCCACTGGTAGGTGGAGCTGGCACTGGTACCGATGGAGGTATTGGTAAAGATGAATTTACTTTTATCGGTGCAATCGCGTACCACGGAAAACTGTGATACGGGTCCGGTTACGTTTACAGTGGCGGGTGGTGCATCGGCAAAACAGCCATTGCTGCCGGCTTTCATTTGTACCGTAAGGGTACCGTTGGCATTAAAGGAATGCCTGATATCATTGTTGCTGCCGGTTGCTGTTTGTCCATCCCCGAAATCCCAACTGTAGGTATCGGCGAAGTTTGCGTTGGCCAGCAGCCTTACCGGGTCGCCTGCGCAGGTGCTTTCCGGCGACACCGTGAAGCTCACGTTGGAAGGGGGATTACCTGTATGTACAAATTTATCGAAGGAGGTGGTTACCACGCATTGTCCCTGCGTAGTAACGGTAACGCCTATATTATAAGTGCCGGTTTGTGTATAAGTATGGTTTACATTGCCGCTGGTAGTGGATTGTGTATTGCCATCCCCGAAGTTCCAGGCCCATGAAATTACCGGGTCGCTGATATCGTTAGCGGAGGTAGCCGCAAATGTAGCAGTAAAAGGCACACAACCGGAAAGCGGTGTTGCCATGGTAATTTGCGGCAATGAAATATCAATGTAGGCGGCTTTCTTCAATGTGGCCGTACAGCCGTTACTGTTAGTAACGGTAAGGGTTACATCATATTTGCCAGCCTGGGTGTATTGATGAGGTATATAAGCATTGCTGGTGGTAACAGGAGCAGAGCCATCGCCAAAATCCCAGGTCCGGCTGGCCGCGCCTGTTGTGGCATCCGTGAAATTGGCGGTGAATACTTTGCAGCTTTTTGTTACATCTGCTGAAAAAACTACCTGCGGGGTAGCGCCCACTACAAGTTCCCTCCAGTAAGTGCTGGTGGTAGTGCCACCGCTTACTTTATATACTGCTTCCAGGGTAATTTTTACCGGGCCGCCAGTAGTATAGGTTACCTGCGGATGCGCTTCGTGCGATGTTCTGCCATCTCCAAAATCCCAGTTATAGGTAAGCGGAGTACCGGTGCTTGTATTGCTCAATGTAAGTGTAACAGGTGTACACAGGCTGCCCGGCGAAGCGGTATAGGTAAAGTCCGCCTTCTGTGCCAGTAAAGAGTTGGCCTGCAAAAGGGATATCAGCAGCAGTAAGGTCCAAAAACACTTTGCCTGTAGGTATTTCATAGGGTGCACAGGTTTTCCAT